>JBBQIT010000072.1:0-11351 GCA_038325205.1 Bdellovibrionota bacterium | reverse complement strand
GTTGATAGAGCTGCGCAAGACCAAAATGATCCGCCCTATCGATTAAAATCGTATTAGCAAGAGGGATATCTAGTCCAGACTCGATGATCGCTGTAGTGAGAAGCACGTGGAAATCGTCCTTATAGAAATCGAGCATCTTCTTTTCAAGAACTTCAGGATCCATCTGTCCGTGCACGACTTCGACTCTAACCTTCGGCATCAAGCGTTTTAATTCTGCTGCGACATCAAAAATAGTTTCGATGCGATTATGAACAAAAAAGACTTGGCCTTGACGAACTAGCTCGTTGCTAATCGCTTCGACGATAACTTCTTCCGAGTGGCGACAAACGAACGTTCGAATGGACAGTCGATCCGGGGGAGGCGTGGTAATGATCGAGATGTCTTTGATTCCCGTCATCGCCATATTCAACGTTCGGGGAATAGGCGTCGCCGTCATGGATAGCACATGGACCGCATCACTCATCTTTTTGAGTCTCTCTTTGTGCGCCACTCCGAAACGATGTTCTTCGTCTACTACAATGAGAGCAAGATCTTTAAAGATAACGTCTGCCGAAAGAAGACGGTGGGTACCAATCACAATATCAACTTTGCCGTCTTTAAGTTTGTCTAAGGACTTTCGAATCTCAGCCGAAGATCTTAGTCGGCAAACCATCTCTACTTGAGCGCCGGTATCTTTGAGCCGCCCTTTAAAAGTCTCAAAATGCTGAAAAGCTAGCACCGTCGTCGGAACGAGGATGGCGACTTGTTTCCCATCAAGTACGCAACGATAAGCCGCACGAAGGGCGACCTCCGTTTTTCCATAACCCACGTCTCCGCATAGCAAACGATCCATGGGATGCGGCTTACTTAAATCCGCCATGACATCCTCGATCGCTTTCATCTGATCGGGCGTTTCATCAAAAGGGAACTTCATTTCGAATTCGCGGAACTCTTGGGAAATGGGTTTACATGGATAAGCGGGTAAGAGTTTTCGTTTCGCTTGGATCTTTAAAAGTTCTGCGGCTAGTTCGGCGACAGCTCCTTGGGCTTTTGCTTTCGCTTTGGTCCAACGATCTCCCCCCAACTTATCAAGTTGGGCTGTGCCGCCTTCGGCCCCCGCATATTTCTGCAAGACATTTAGTCGATAGACAGGGACGTAGAGCTTATCGCCGTCTTTATATTCTAAAAGAACGTAGTCATTGGGCAGCCCCAAAAAGTTCATCGACTTAAGGCCTAGATAACGTCCGATGCCGTGATCTTTGTGGACGATGTAATCTTCGACCTTCAAATCTCTAAACGAAGAGAGAAGCCGCGAAGCATCTTGGCTCGTCGACCAATTGCGTGATTTGGCGAGTCGCTTTTTATGTCCAAAGATTTCGTCTTCGCTTAAAACCACCAATTGCAGCTCGGGGAAAACACCACTTTCGGTAATGATTCCCTGCCAAAGATTGAGCACAGAAAAATCAGTCGAAAGACTCGCCGGATAGGCAGAGTCGCCTTCGCTTTGCCATGTCGATTTAAAATCATAAGTTTCAAAAAGAGATTGGATGCGATCGGCATGAGTTCGCGTGTGGCTGACAAGCTGGATGCGATAACCTTGGTCCATCCAGGCGCGGAACCTTCTCGCTACCGCTTCGAGTGCCGCGTGACTTCCCTTTTTCTGAAGGCCTGCTTGGCGTTCCGATTCCAAAGAGAGTTTTTCGTTCTGAAGCCGAGAAGCCGTGTTACTTTTTGGCCCCTCCTCGAAATCTTCAAAGTATAAATTGGAAGTTTGAGATACCGCCTTTTCCATCGTGGGGAGATCAACAAAAAGAGACTCAGCACTTGCCATGGGGAAAGGTTCTTTTTCAAAGAGTTCGTGGTGTTTTAAATAATTGGGAAGCTCTTTGTCTTTGACGAGATCTTTGATCTTTTGTTTTCCATCCCAAATTTGAATCGCATCCGCCGGAAAATAGTCCGTCAGAGGCGCAGACCCATTGGAAAGTAGAGGAAAAAGAAAAGCGAGCTCAGTCGGGACCGATCCTTCTCTGACTTTCTCTAGAATTTCATCCCGATCGACTTTGGGAATGCCCATGTGATCCAGCCGGTCTTTTACTCTCGCGGCCGAAGCTTGAAATTCTTCCCCGTGAGGGATGAGAGTTTGACCCACTGGTATTACATAGGCCGTTTCTAGTTTTTCCAGTGACCTTTGGCTTTCCGGATCAAAGAAGCGAATCTCTTCGATCAAGTCCCCAAAAAATTCTATCCGAATGGGCTGTGGATAGAGCGGCGAAAAAATATCTACGACTCCGCCTCGAACTGAGAATATCCCCTCGTCATAAGCCGATGGCTGCCGTTGGTATCCGGATTCGATGAGGTTAGCGACTAAAGTATCGCGATCCCATTCGTCGTTAGGCTTTAGTACCCTAGTGGCTTTTAAGAAATCTGTGGGAGTAACTACTTTCTGTAAAATAGCGCTCACCGTCGTGATGAACACTCTGTCTTGGGGATCATTGAGTGCTTGAAAGAGAGCTACGTTTCTTTCCGCAAAAAGTTCAGGATTGGGAAGTAGCCCTCGGTAATAATCGAAATCTACTGAAGGAATGTAGTGAACTCTCGATTTACCTTTGCTCCCCGCAAAGAAAGTGAAGTTGTCTATCGCATTGCGGGCTTCAGCACGAGTACCGAAGACGACAACGATAGGCCGTTTAGTTTTCTTGTGAAGAGCCGCAAGGATTAAACTCTTGCCTAATTCTGAAGCGCCGATGAACTGGGTGCCGGCTGTGGGCACACCTTCGCCGTCTTTGGCGGCCTCTTGGGCGCCCTCAAGTAGCCAGTGCTGGAGAGAAAAAAAAGCGTCGTTCACTTTCCTCAAAATAGCTTAGAAAGCGAAAGGCGTAAATCGACGATATTTACGACCATTCTTCTTTCAAATCTCGTCCCATCAAATCTACCAGGGCCTGCTTCGCGGACTTATTCTGGTAGAGCATTTGGTAAACCTGTTCGGTAATCGGCATGTCGATTCCGTGACGTTCGGCGAGCTCTCTCGCCGATTGCGCAGTGTAAACACCTTCGGCAACCCCGCCCAGTTCCGCTTGAATCTCTTTGAGCCCTTTTCCCTGACCCAGCTTTATCCCAAGATTGCGATTTCGGCTAAGCGGTCCCGTACAGGTCAAAATAAGATCGCCGGTTCCCGCAAGGCCCAAGAAGGTTAAGGGCTCCGCTCCAAATTTTTTCCCGATTCGCATGATCTCGGCAATGCCTCGGTTGATCACGGCGGCCTGCGCGTTGTAACCAAGCCCTAATCCCGTGACCACGCCAGTCGCAATCGCGACCACGTTCTTCAACGCACCCGCAAGCTCCACTCCGTTCACATCGCCCGAAGTGTAAACGCGAAAATAAGCATTCGATAACTGCTTTTGGATGAGAGCCGCTAAAAATTTATCTCGGCAGGCGACCGTCACTGCCGTGGGAAGACGTTTCGCGACTTCGAGAGCAAAGCTAGGACCAGAGAGAATGGCGTATTGCGCTTTCGGAGCGATCTCTTGGTAAATTTCGCTCACTCGTAAGTGGGTTCCCAATTCAATTCCTTTGGAGCTATTGAGCAGAATCATCCTCTCCAAACGCGAAGCGAAAGGTCCCAGCACATTTCGTATCTGCTGGGTGGGAACAGAGCCCACCATTAAATCGGCTCCGTCTAAAGCGGCTTCTAAATCATCCGTCGCTTTCAATTTAGGAGATAAAGGGACCCCTTTTAGGTACTTCGAGTTCTCGTGTTTTTCATTGAGAGAGGAGATTACTGCCGTATCCCGCCCCCATATTACGACCTCTTCACACTGGTCGGCACAAAGATTGGCTAACGCCGTTCCCCAACTTCCGGCCCCAACCACAGCCACCTTGCGAATAGTTTTTACGCTCATTTGACTCCTTTATCACCAATTCCAGGGACTTGCCCAGCCTTCAAAATGTAAATTGACTATGTGCGTCTATTGGCTTTAGTGGGGAGATGCCCATTGCGTTTCCGTTTGATAACCACCCTTCGCGATACCGACGGTTCCTAGGGCGTTGTCTCGTCTTTGTGGGCTTTACCATTTTGTACGTTCTGGCGGGACACGTTGGGGTCGCGTTAGCGCCTTCTGAACAAGTCGCCTCTCCCGTCTGGCCTCCCGCTGGAATTGCCCTTGCGGCCCTCCTCCTGTTTGGAAAGAAACTTTGGCCAACCGTCTACATTGGAGCTTTTTGCGCTGACCTCGTGACCGTTCCCTGGACTACTTCCCTTCTTATAGCCTTCGGAAGCACGGTAGGAGCGGTAACCGCTGCCCAATTCGTGCGCAATACCATTGGCGACCGGTTTCCGTTAGATCGATCTCGTGACGTGCTTTTGTTTGTGGTCGCCGCTTTCTTTGGCTCCATGATTAGCGGAATTATTGGCTCAACCATCTTGGTCGTTACGATGCAGAAGGCTTGGACCTCGATGCCCTATCTCTGGCTCACGTGGTGGATGGGGGATGCGGGCGGCATTCTCTTGATGACCCCGTTCCTAATGTCTTGGGCTACCCTTCCGTTAAATTGGCAGCCGAAGCAGTATGTAAATCTTTTGGGGTTTGTCATCGTCACGCTTCTCATCACTCTTTTCTTTTTCGGCGAAGTGATGATCGGTCCCTTCTCTATCTCGCGAGAGTCGAGTCTAAGTTTCCTTGTCGTTCCCGTGCTTATCGGGGGCTCTCTTTGGTTTGGAATTCGTGGCGCTTCAACTGCTGCCCTCATTATTTGTGGCGTCTCTCTCTGGGAAACCGTTCATGGATACGGACCTCTCTCTCATCAAAATGCGAACGAAGCTTTACTTACCGTTCACCTTTTTGTCGCCAAAATGTCGGTAATGAGCTTGGCTTTGGCGGCTTCGGCAAGCGAGCGAGCGCGCGTTGCCAAAGACAGAGAAGCGCTCCTTTCCGTTCTGAAAAACAGGGCTACTGAATTGGCTCGCGCTAACTCCCAACTACAACTTTTCTCGTCGGCAGCTTCACACGATCTTCAAGAACCTTTGCGAACCTTGATCCTTTACTTACAGCTTTTGGAGCGACGGAATTCAGGAGGTTTTAGCTCCGAAGGACGAGAGTTTTTAACGTTGTGCCAAAAAAATGCTCAGCGGATGCAGCTCGTGGTGGAAGGGGTTTTGAATTACACCAAAGGAAGCGCGCAATCCCAAGAGCTGTGCAAAACCGACATTCAAGGCGTTGCCAATGAGGTCCTCCACTCTTTGCGGGGGATCATTGAAGCGAGTGGCGCTGAAGTGACTGTCGGTCCGCTACCCGAACTCGTAGTGGACCGCATTCAGATGTCTCAGCTCCTCCAAAACTTAATCGGTAACGCCATTAAATTTAGAGGAACCGAAGTTCCCAAGATCCAAATTTCTAGCACTCGAAAAGAGGGAGAATGGCTGTTCGAAGTTCACGACAATGGAATCGGGATCGCTCCTTCCGAAAGAGATATCGTCTTTTCGCCGTTTGCCCGCCTGCATAACGAAAATGAGTACGCCGGTACCGGCATCGGTCTAGCCCTCTGCAAGCATTTGGTGGAGAATAAAGGGGGGCGAATCTGGGTTAAAAGTAACCCTCATGGTGGCTCGGTTTTCTGTTTTACCCTTCCCGATGGCTCTGCAAGAGCCGAAATAAGCGAGGAATCGCTTACCCTGGCCAACTCGATCTAGCTGGTGCCACATTGACATCATGCGTCATTTCGCATATATTGCTCGTCTTAGCGGAGGCGAAATATGCGGAAGTTGTACTATCTTATTGAATTTACAGTGTTTTTTGTAGTGTTAACGGTCCTTACCGTCGGATGCGGGAATAATTTCAACGGGAACAACTCCCGACGAAATCAGTTTAATGAAAATGGGACCAACACCCGGTCTCGCTCTCCCTTAACCGACCGGAATGCCCCTCTGTGTTCGGCTGACTTTAAGGCCGATAACGACCGCATCGGCGACCTAGTTCGTCCGGCCAAAGCCATTTTAGATACCACCGAAAAAGCACGAGCTACTGGGGATCAAAGAGCTACGGTTCAGTCGGCGGTGAATGCCTGTGTCGATCATTTCAGGAAGTATGACCCCGCTCTTACTTGCAACGAACCTAGCGGCAGAACCCATTACAACGCTGAGTTGAAACGGTCTTGCGACAGCATGAACGTTTACGTTAACTAAGAAGACAATTTTATTTTTAAGCCGCGCCGCGATGGCGCGGTTTTTTTTTATCTTTTGGGTCGCTTTTGTCGTCTTTCTTTTGAAAATAGAAAGAGGAAATCACGAGAACGCTTTTTTTTAAATTCGCGGACAAAAATCTTTCCGATTTTTGCGTTCACTCGTCTCAAAACGAGCCCAAGAAAACCCCTTCATTCCTTGACACCCTGGCACGCCCACGATAATTTTCTGACCGATTTGTAAATTCAACTACTTAGGTTGACATAGCCGCCGGCAGCATTCGGAAGAACATTTGTTCTTCCGCTCTGGAGCACGGCATTTCTGGGGAAGCTTTTTTGGAAACCGGTTTCGTAGCTGCATTTTGGTTCCTTACCATCTCGGCGCTTGTCGTGCCGTTAATGATGGGCGCGGGACTTCTGCTTCGGCCACGATCTAAATCCAATATCGGTGACAAAGGAATTGCTTACGAGTGCGGTGAACAACCGGTAGGAAGTGCCTGGGTAAAGTTCAATATTCGTTTTTACGTGGTCGCGATCGTCTTTATTGTTTTCGATGTGGAAATGGCGGCCATTTTTCCTCCTGCGACCATTTTTCGTGATGCTGTCTTAGGACAAGCTCCCGGACTTTCCGCAGGGTTAGTGTTCTGGGAAATCTTTTTATTCGTCGGACTATTAGTCGCTGGTCTTATCTATTGCTGGGTCCGCGGGGATTTGGAGTGGGTTAAGGGCGTCACAGGCGCCTCCCCAAAGAAGTAGGGAAATGAATTCCGCGAATTTCGCAAATTCTTTACAAGGTTGGGTTGGCATCGGACCTATATGGGTCTGGGCCCTCGTGTCGGCGCTTGCCGTAATTTTCTTGCTGGCACTGCCCTTCGGCGGCTTCGCTACTTATGTAGAGCGAAAAATTGCTGCAGATATGCAGGACCGCGTCGGTCCCAATCGGGTCGGCCCTTACGGTATTCTTCAATTCATCGCTGACGCCGTTAAGATGTTGGGAAAAGAAGACTTCATCCCACTCGGTTGCGACAAATTTCTTTATAACTTGGCTCCCGTTTTAGTGGTGATGGGCGCTTGTGCGGCGTTTGCAGCCCTTCCTTTGAGTAAGCTCCTCATGGGAGCGGACCTCAACATCGGAATCTTTTTCCTCTTATCTTCCACGACACTCATTGCTCCTGGGATTTTGTTGGGTTCGTGGTCCACAGCAAACAAATGGTCCTTATTGGGAGGCTTACGAGCCGCCGCTCAGATCGTAAGCTACGAGATACCCGTAGCGCTTTCCATTCTTCCGGTAATTTTAATCTCGGGTACGCTTCAAATCGGTCGCATGGTCGAACTTCAAGGGTGGAGCTGGGCCGCCGAAGGGGCGAACAGCGGTCACTTTTGGAACGCTTTCCACAACCCCTTTACCTTTGTAGCGATGATTCTGCTCTTTATCGGGGGGTTAGCCGAAACAAACCGAATTCCTTTCGATTTGCCTGAATCGGAATCGGAATTGGTCTCTGGATTTAATACTGAGTTTTCGGGAATGCGTTTCGGCCTCTATGCTTTGGCCGAGTTCGCTGATGTGTTTGTCATGTGCGCGATGGTGGTCGCTCTTTACTTAGGCGGGTGGCAGCTTCCTTTTATCAACTTAGAGAATCTTTGGGTAACGCTTCCCTCGGGATTAATCGCGATTATCCAGCTCAGCATGTTCTTGGGTAAGACTTTCTTCTTAGTTTTTGTTGTGATGTGGCTTCGATGGACGCTTCCCCGTCTTCGCGTAGATCAATTGATGGGGCTTTGCTGGAAAGGGCTAGTTCCTTTGGCGCTTATTAATATCGTGGGAACGGCAGCCTGGATGTGGATTTTTAAGGGTCAATCGATCGCTCAACTGGTTTACAAGATGGCAGCGAGATAAAAGATGTCGAATGGTTTGAAATTAGTTCTCTTTCTGGCCGAGATTCTGACTCTGGGCTCGGCAGTGCTAGTAGCGCTGCACCCGAACGTACTTTACGCTTCGGTCGCGCTGCTTTTTGCGTTTTTGGGCGTGGCCGTCATGTTCGTTTATGCCGGCGCTGATTTTATCGCTGGCGCCCAGGTCATCGTGTATGTCGGTGGCGTGACCATTCTAATTCTGTTCGCCATCATGCTCACGCAGTGGCTCTACAAATTGAATTTACGAGAGATTCCCGGAAAGATTCTGCTCCCGATCCTCGTAGTCGGGGTCGCGGTCGTTCCTGCTCTCTACAAAGTGATCCGTGAGCTTACGGCTTTCATTGAAAAAGCGCCGCCCACCGATTTAGAGAAGTTCTCTTCACTCCCAAAGACTTCAGTGATCGGTCAAGCGTTGCTGACCAATTATGTGCTTCCGTTTGAAGCCATCACCATTCTTTTGCTAGGCGCTCTCGTAGGAGCGGTTTGGCTAGCGAGGCCTACTAAATGAATATTTTGAATTGGGCGACAGGTCTTCACGGTTATCTTTTTGTCGGGGCCGCCATGTTCGTTTTAGGCCTCATCGGAATCCTATCGCGGAAGAACGCCATCGGAATTCTTTTAGGAATTGAACTCATTTTGAACGCGGCGGGCATCAATTTCGTCGCTTTTAGCAAATATAGAACCGCAAGCATCGACGGCCAAATGGTCGCGCTCTTCATTATCTTAATTGCGGCTGCAGAAGCCGCCGTAGCGCTGGCCATTATCCTCAGACTATATCGTCTCAGGGAGACCATCGACGCAGCCGAAGCGAACTTGATGAGGAATTAGTCATGGCTCACTCCTGTATTTGGATTGTCCTACTTCCTCTCTGTGCCTTTCTTATCCAAGTCTTTCTTGGAAAAAAATTACCAAGGCATGGAGATTTTGTATCTGTGGCAGCGATCTTAGGATCGTTCGCTCTGGCTACTCCGATTTTTCTTGAGCTAATAAAAGCCGGAAATGTTTCGAATTCGATTCACTATACTTGGATGTCGCTCGCGTCAGGTTCGGGCAAACCAGTCGAACTGATCGTAGGCATTGGGGTTAATAATCTCACGGCTATCATGCTCTTCATGGTGACGTTGTGCTCTTCGCTGATCCACCTGTTCTCGACAGGCTACATGCACGGCGAAGAGCGATATCACCTCTTTTTCGCCTACATTTCTCTATTTTCTGCAGCAATGCTTGGGCTGATCATCTCTGACAACCTGCTTACGTTCTTTATGTGCTGGGAAGTGATGGGGCTTTGCTCTTACTTACTCATCGGCTTTTACTATAAGAAGCCGTCAGCCATTAACGCTAGCCTTAAAGCGTTCATGACTACTCGAGTGGGCGACACCGCGTTTTTTCTCGGCATCTGCGCCCTGTATTTCGTTTTTGGAACGAGTAATTTTGACCAAATTTATGCGATGGTGAAAGATCCGGCGGTGGCCCAAGTCACTCTGCTCGGTCTTCCCGCCCTCACCTTCATTGGCTTCATGGTCATGATGGGAACTATCGGCAAATCGGCTCAGTTTCCTTTGCAAGTCTGGTTGCCCGACGCGATGGAAGGTCCGACACCTGTCAGCGCTCTTATCCACGCAGCGACGATGGTGGCGGCCGGTGTTTTCTTATTGATTCGCATGTTCCCGCTATTGCAACAGGCAGGTCATGTGCTTACGGTGGTCGCTTACGTCGGCGGATGCACGGCCTTCTTGGCGGCGCTCATCGCGATTGTCCAAACCGACATCAAAAAAGTTTTGGCCTATTCGACCATCAGTCAGTTGGGTTACATGGTCCTAGGCGTTGGTGTCGGGGCATTCCCGGCCGCGTTCTTACATCTTTTGACTCACGCTTGTTTCAAAGCGTGCTTGTTCCTCTCCTCCGGAAGTGTCATTCACTCCGTCCACACGCAGGACATGAGAGAGATGGGCGGCTTGCGTTCGAAGATGCCTCTTACGTTCCTCGCGATGATGGTTTCGACCTTAGCGATCAGTGGCTTTCCCTTCTTCTCGGGCTTCGTCAGTAAAGACCGAATTTTGGCGGGAACCTTAGCTTTCAGTATGGAACACGGACATTGGATCCTTCCGGTGTTGGGATTCCTAACGGCGGGTATCACGGCTTTTTACATGTTCCGCATGATGTACATGACTTTCTTCGGCGGAGCCCGTGACGAGCACAAACATCACCACGCTCACGAACAGCCTTTCGTGATGGTAGTTCCGCTTCTAATTTTAGCAGCACTTTCGCTTTCGATTGTATGGGCAGGACCCACGGGTATCGAAGCGATTGATAAGATCATGCCGGTTCATTGGTATGACGTTGCCATCGAAAACACGC
Organism: Bdellovibrionota bacterium; assembly: GCA_038325205.1. Classification (GTDB taxonomy): domain Bacteria; phylum Bdellovibrionota; class FAC87; order UBA2466; family UBA2466; genus JBBQIT01. The sequence goes on along the minus strand of JBBQIT010000072.1, from coordinate 926 downwards.
AGAAATCGATGGGCGTTTTGGCAGAGCACGAAGATCCGGTCACTTTGGAAATCCATCATAAGGCGCATTCGATGGCGTTGATCTTGTCGTTAGCGGTCGCCGCTTTAGGCGTCTTGTTCTCGACGATGGTCTACTTGAAAAAGCTTATCTCGGCGGACAAGTTGAAAGCGGCGTTTGGGCCTCTCCACAAGATTTTAGAGCACAAGTACTACTTCGATGAGCTGTACTTGAATGTCCTGGTTCAGAAGGGACTTCTGACGTGGAATCGCGCCTTAGCCACTTTCGATGACAAAGTGGTGGATCGAATATTTGTAGATGGTTGGGCCGATATAGTGATGGTCGTTAAGACTATCGTGGGTAAGTTTGATGATATTTTCGTGGACCGAATTCTCGTCGATGGGACGGGACAGATTACGGCGTTGAGCGGCTGGGTACTTCGAATAGTCCAGACCGGACGCGTGCAGCAATACCTGATGGTAGCGCTTGCGGTACTCGGAATTGCGATTTGGCTTTTTTGAACGAGGATAGACGATGGCACATATTCTTTCTTGGATGACCTTTATCCCGCTCGCGGGAATGGCAGTGGTCTTATGTTTGCCCAGGCAGCAGCATAATCTAATCCGTTGGACCGCCGCGGTCGCAACTCTCATTCCACTCATTCTGGGCGTAATTCTTTATATGAATTTCGACCACACCACTTCTGCAGTTCAATTTGTTGAACACACACCGTGGTTGCCGTTCAATGTTCACTATTACATGGGCATCGACGGACTAAGCTTCCCGATGGTGCTACTCACCGTACTCCTTTCGTTCTTGTGCATTTTTGCTTCGTGGGGAATTACGGACGCCGTTAAAGGATACTTTGCGATGTTCCTGTTCCTTGAGACAGGAATGTTGGGCGTGTTCTGTGCTTTAGACTTCTTCCT
>JBBQIT010000071.1:0-11524 GCA_038325205.1 Bdellovibrionota bacterium | reverse complement strand
TACGACCGCTCCAAGAACTTGCGGCGGAATCATTAAGGGCGTTACCTTGGCCGCGGCCAATGCGACCAATGATAACGTCGCGCTAACTTTCAGCGCTCAGTCGAATAGTGATACGGTGACTGCTCTTTATTTGGCGGCTTTTCAACGGGCTCCATCGGCCGACGAATTAGCGGCGGCACAGACTTTAGCGACCGAGTTTGGAGCCGTGGGCACTCCTAAACAACTCCTGTTGCGAAACTATTTTATCGCCTTAATCTCGGGAGTTTTTGGATCCACTCAATTTTTAGGCGTTAACTCGTAATTTTGATTTTTGGACGTTGTCGGAGGTTTCTATGGTTAAGAAAAACGAAGTTTGTATTTATACAGAAATGCAGAAGGCGAAACTGAACGGTGACCTTAACCGTCGCCAGTTTCTAGCCAAGAGCTTGCAAGCGGGTGGAGCTTTTTTAGCTGCCCCGACCCTCTTTTCCTTACTCACCAAAGGCCCTGAAGCTTTCGCAGCGACTGGCCCCCAGCCAGTCGTTCTCTTCTTGGGATTCCGCGGTGGTCCGCCCCTTCCTAAGATGATTCAAGTTAACGGAGTGAGCGGCCCCTTGGCGATCTATAAAAACAGCGGTGCTCCTTCCCCAGGAACCGCAGTCGGTTCGGGACAGAACACCATTTCAAACGCTAACGGCGCTGGAATTTGGATCAACGGTCCCATGTTCCAAGCTTTTAACGCGGCTGCGGCAACGCCTACGGCCGGAGCGGCCAACACGGGTGGTTTGATCACTTCGGCCCAAAATTTTAAATTGGGAATTCATGCAGCGAGTATCAATAGCGACACCGGCGTGGAAGCGATTCACTTCGCCGATTACGCTTCGCAAGTTTTCGGATCGGCGGCGCCGATCAAAGTTCCCGGACTCACCAACTCGACGGGGGGATTCGGAAACCTAAGTTCCATTCCGGCCTCGGCCCCGGTTGCTTTGGGCAGTGATGCGGTAAAGGGATATCAGAACTTAGTGGTTCCCAACTCGGGAGCTTTGGCGGGAATGAATCAAGCCAACCTGTCTTCTCTGGCAAAATTTGTGAAGTCGCTTGGAATGGCGCAACAGCAACGCGTGTTAGCGATGAATGCTGCTTCTGCGCAGAACTTGGTGAACTCTTCGAGTACCGCTGCTGCGGCCAATGACGCTAAGATGTCGAACATCCCTCCGATTCCTGATGCGAGAACGGCGGGATCTTCTACAGCGATAAACTTCGGTTTAACGCCTACATCGACGGGCGCGACCGTTACGCTAGCGACCATGGCGATGGCGTTTATCGCGGGTACGTCGCGAGTCGGATTCTTTAACGTTCCCCCTGTCGGCGGTCCTGGTACTTGGGATTCTCACGACGGTAACGACAATAAGGTGATGTTTACGACCATGCTCCAAACGCTACTCATTCCTTTTATGAATACGATGTCTCAGGCCAACGTGCCGGTATACATCGCGTTCATGGCCGATGGTGGCTTGGTAACGAACGCCACGAACCAAGATAGCGGTGACTCCGACGGAAAATGCGCCCAATTCGACATTATGCAAAACAACGCGGGTGTTAACTTGGCGCGAATTCAGAACGGCTACTGGGGCGCAGGCGAATCCATCGACACGGCTTCTTGGTCTAGTCGTGGAGTGACAACGATCTCTCCTGCCACTGTGGCGCAAGCGCGTATGGCGACGGCTCTTGATTTCGCCGGGGTGGATGCTGGCAGCGTGTTGGGCGCGGCTAGTGCTCGACTCAGCTTGCTTAGAGCTTAGTATACGAACGATTGAGGTACGTAGTTGTTGACTCAGAAAAAATTCATTAGTGTTCTTACATTCCTCGTGCTCGCCATTGGTCTGTCCGCTTGTGACGGATTCAAAAAGACGGGGGGCTCGTCATTGTGCGGAAGCTCACTTACCGGAAAACAAGTCTTTACTCTTGCTGTTTATAATTACGCCAACGCTACCTGTAACTGCAAAGATTGCCACTCTCCGGGAAAACCTTATACCAATTGGGATCAAGCGACCTCCGATGCTGCCTATACTCAAGTTACGAGGCTAATGTCGTTTACCGATCCAGACCATTCCGTCATGGGTAACCATGCTTCAAACACTCACTCCGGCGCTTCTCAAACCTGCAAAGACGAATTGTCCAACAGTCTAAGAACTTGGGCAGCCGTTGAACTTGCCGGTACGAACGCGGCTTGTCCGACCACGATTCCTTCGACGGGCACCAATGCTAACTATACGACTCTTGGGGTAATGACTCCTGTCCTCTCCAGCACCCCGGCGACGGTCGTAGGAACGACACAAATCCCAGGTCCCCCCATCCTGCTTACGTTCCCACTCACCCCCATTGGCCAGCCTGGGGCAAAAATTATTCTGCAATTTATGCGGTTTAGTAATCGAGTGATTGCCGCAGATGGAGTGACGGTGACGGCACCCGGCTCTTATGAAATTAAGAGTGTGAAGTTAATTAGTCCCGTGGCGTTACATATTGAAAACCTTCGATTCATTCTCGCGGCCCCGAATGGTGATTCCTTTACGGATATTGATTTTACTACGGTGAATAAGGATATCCCTGCGTCGACTACAGGAATTGCTATCTCAACTGCCACTTCAGTCATCCAGCAGCTTGCCAATAGCGGGGAGACATTGGAATTGGACGTGATGAAAGTGGCGGTAACCACTATCATACCCCCGCCGCCCCCACCTCCGCCCGCGGAGCTTGCTAACTTCACGGCCAATGTAAAACCGATTTTGGTGGGTACGACTGGTAAGTGTCAGGCCTGTCACGGAGCCCTAGGCGATCCTGCAACGGCAGCGTTCCCCTTGCGCGCCAACATGACTGATCAACAGTTGAGAGACAGTGTGGTGACGAAATTGACTTTGGGAGCGAACGTAGCGAACTCCCTTTTCTTCCAAAAGGCCTACATTAATCCGGGTGTGGCGCACACTGGATTAAAGCCTCTGGTCGCAGCCGACGTAGCCAAGATAAACGCCTGGATTGCGCTCATCGTCCCGTAATCTATTTTTTTGATTTGGCTTCTTCTGCTTCGGAGAGCTCTTCGACATCTCTTACCGGACGTTCGTCTTCTTGACCGTCAAGCCCTGACTTAAAGGACTTCATTGTTTTTCCGAGATCTCCAAAGACCTGGGGGATCTTTTTTCTTCCCGAAATAATCACTACGATTGAGCCAAGAATTAGAATTTCGGGTAGTCCAATTGCCATGTCGGCATCTTAATCTGAATGAAAAAGAAACTCAATCTGGGCGACTCGCGGGCACACCCTGCGAAGCTTTTCAGGGATTTGTTGACGTTTGGCGTCAGGATGAATTACGCCTTGAGTATGGGATGGGGGTGAGATCAGTTTTTTACCCCCCGAAATTCGAATATCGAGGAGTAACCAATGAAGTATTTATTGGCGCTAGCTGCGTCTATTGTCCTTTCTGCCCCTGTGCTTGCCGACATTCCACAACCTCTTTCTGAAGGCGTCGAATGCGCCCAAGTAAAAAAGTTGTCCAATGGTGAACCTGACCTTAAGGCGTTTAACGCTCAACTCAAACGTAAGTCGTTTGATAAGCAGGTCGAGTTAAAATCGGTCAGTGTCTCTGCCTTGCCGAACGGCCAATTTTTGGTTTGCACGACTGGCGAAGCGAAGTCGGAGTAATGGGAAACGTCCCCGCCCTTAGCCGGGCGGGGAACTTTTTCGTTATAGATGGTAGGAGCTTTAGATAGTTTTCGCGGTCGTTGCTTGCGACTCGTGATGCCGTTTTCGGCGGCCAGGTATCTTTACCTGGACCGATCCCGGCGATTGATGGCGCAGTTCGTCATTTCAGCATCGGTAGCGCTTTTACTTTCGTTCTATTTTCCGCTCTGGGTATTGGCGGTGGGACCTGTCGTCTACGGCTTGCCTCATCTTTTAGCCAGTGCGCGGTATCTCAGGAGATCGTCTAGAGTCACGAAGCCTATATTTGGCGATATGGTCGCCGTCCTAAGTATTAGCGCTGGCGTTGCGGTGATACGCCTTCTGCCGTTTACTTCACGGGGCATTGTTTCAACGAATGTTCCCGAACTGATTTGTCTCAGCGCTTTGGTGGCGCTTCTTGTCGTTTCTCAAAGGCTCTCGTTGTCTTTGGGCGCGCGCGCGCTTGCGAGCACCTTTCTTTTTGTGGGGCTCTCGCTTCACTATCCGAAGCTTATGATTGGCTTTTTAATTTTAGGTCATAACTTCGTCGCTTTTTTTCATTGGATACGAGCGAGCCAGACCGAAGCAGACAGAAGGACGGCCTGGCGAGCTTTGGCTATTTTCTCCCTGGGGACGCTTTATCTATTCAGTAGTGGCTACGCGGGCGACTGGAGTGTGCTGGGAATTAACACTTGGGATCTGGGACGGCAAATTTTCCCCTCCATTGGCGTGAGGCCGGATCTCTGGGGCAAAGCTGTGATGGCTTATGCCTTTGGGCAATCGATGCATTACTTTGTTTGGCTCAAAGCGATTCCCGAACAACAGTTGTCTCATCAAACGCCTTCTAGCTTTCGGCAAAGCTACTTCTGGCTAACGCGTGACTTTGGAAAACGCGGAACGTTGGTCGCACTCGGACTTATCTTAGCTCTCTCTTCGGTTTGGATTTTGACAAACTTTGCTCAGGCAAGGCTCGCCTACCTAGCGATGGCTTCATTTCACGGTTACGCAGAGCTTGCCTTTCTATTCGCTTCGAGCCGGAAATGGTGAGCTGCCAACTGCCGCCTGCCATATTTTCGTATTTGCTACACCCCGGTTGGTTGAACCGAGAATGTTTCAAATTCCTCGACGATAAAAGCTTGAATGGCGTTTATGGGGTGACGGCTAGCAGTTACCTAATGATCTTTTCCCTGACGTGCCTATTGGAGGGACCATTCTACGCGTGGACCCTTCGACGTTGGTCCTGGCCTAAAATTATTTGGAGTGTAGTGATACTAAACCTATCGACGCATCCTTTGGTTGCTATGGGCTTTCCCCAATTCTTCGCCCTCGCAGGATTCTCGAAAGGAACTTGCTACGCGTTTTCTGAACTCTTTGCTCCGACGGTGGAGTGCCTAATCCTCGGCGTGCTCTTTCAAGTGCCCTGGAAGAAAGCGCTAGGCACCGCCTTCGCCGCCAATCTATTCTCATGGTGGGCGGGCGGACTCTTAGCCGGTTTTCTTTTTCCCCTGGGTTGATACGGAATCAATCCTGCCGCTTCCAGGACATTCTGAACCACATACTTTTTCGCGTTCAGAAAATCTCGTCCCCACTCCACCACTCTCGTGAACGGACTAAAATCCCAAAACTTCTTTTCGAGCGGCGCTCCCTTTGTCGCCCCAGTCATCCGCTGTGCGATTCGCCCCGAGAGTCCCATCGAAAACTGTTTAAAACCATCCCTGGTCATCGCTTTCACTAACAAGTGAATGTGATTTCCATTGATCGCCTGCTCATAGACTTGAACGTGAAACCCTTTAGCCATTCGTTGAATCAGCAATCGTATAAATGCAGACTCTCGAATCAACGATAGTTCACCTTTGGCATTCGAACTTCGAAGCACCAAGTGCATTGGCCGCTTGGTAACAATCGGCCTAGCTGACTTTCTTTTTCCCTGATTGAGAGAGCCACCAAAACTTGTTGGTGAGGTTGAGAATAAGACGTTTTGTCGACGAGGATTCATGTTTTTGTTTTATTAAGAAAAGTGACGCGGGGCAAGGGGTTTTTGTTGGTGAAATCTGATTTTATCGCATTTTTGTCGACGAGATGTTGGGTGCGTCGCGCTTGCTCTTGGCGCTCGTGCCTTCCGACTTTTGGCGGTAGCGACTTTGCTTTTCCTTAGAGGCGAAATTTATTTTTTTTGGGCCCGTCCAATCAGCTCCTGCTACTGCTTTTTGTCCGTGCCCGTCGCGTAGGTGTGGAGAGAGATCCGAATTTTGTGTGTCGCTGGCGTTTTCGGAGGGTTATTTTTTTGTTTTCTTTTTTTCCGGATCTTGGATCGAGGGGTTTGGGGGCTTACGGTCACCTGAGGGGAGGGACGTAAGAAAATGATCTGGGTCGTAGAAAGTTAAATAGGGTGCGGCGCCACTTCGGTAACTTTCGCGGGGGTGGCGCGTCCGTAGGAGGTGGTGACCATAGCGGGGGCGCCGAAGACGATTTGGTTGCAGGCGTTTTCGCAAGCGCCACAGCCGATGCATTTTTCGAAGGTGACCTGGATGGGACGTGTGGGCATTTGGTTGTTGGGAGCAGGGTAGTCGGCGCCCTTGTCGGGAACGCCCCAGCGGCCCATTTCGGCTTCGGGCTCCCAACCGCGAACGATGTCGATAGCGTTGGTGGGGCAGACGCGAACGCACTCACTGCAAAATTTATGTTCGGTGTAGCTCACGCATCGAGAAGTTTCGAGGAACGCGGTACCCGATTTGTAGGTGTATTTCTTTTCTATGGGGTACTTCATGATTGCATCAGTCGGGCAAGCTTCTGAGCAAGCGTTGCATCCTTGTTTGCAGTAACCTTCCGTCGGCACCATGACGGGTGACCAAAAAGCCCTGAGTCCGAATTCCAGTCCTGCGGGTTTCAAAATTCCGGTGGGGCAGGCTTTAATGCATTCGGTGCAACGGATGCAGCTGGAAAGAAAATCGCGCTCTTCTTGACTCATGGGAGGGCGAATGAGTTTCTTATTCGAAATAGGATCTCCGCCCGCCAGTCTCAAAAGAGGCGAAGCCAGCAAAGTCCCCGTGATAGTCATGAGAAGCGTTCGCCTTTCGAGAGAGACCGGATGCTGAGTGGGACTGACCGCAGGAATCGGCGACTTAAAAGTAAAGAAATTGGCGTCTACGGGGCAGACTTGAGAACAGGACATGCACTTAATGCATTCGGATTCGTTGTAAATCTCTTCGTTGTTAAAATGAATGGCTCCTGTAGGGCAATGAGTTGCGCAGATATTGCAATGGACACATCCCTCTGTATCTCGTCGTAACACTGAGTTTCTAGAAGCCACCGCTAAGTAAGCTCCCAAAGGACAGGCAGTTCGGCACCAAATTCGAGAAAGACGAGTGGTGCCGCTCATAATTCCCAAGAAGAGAATCAACGTGGCAGCGTCGAAAAAATAGCCGTAGTAGCCCGGGGCATCGAGCACAGTCCAAGCGATTTGATGAGGACGCAATACGAAAGGGTTGATAATCGTAGCTACGGTTCTCGTCAGTAAAACAATAGGGTCAAATCCCATTAATGGGCTGACGCCACCAAAGATGGCGAAAACTAAGATAGCGGCCAGAAGGTAATACTTAAAAGTAAACCATTTGGGAGAAGGGCCTTCGATGCGGACGTTCAGTCGTTTAAGAATCCATCCGTAAGCATCGAAGACAGTGCCCAAAGGACAAACCCAACCACAAAAAACGCGGCCCAAAAGCAAAGTGACGCCTAAAGTGACCGCTCCCAAAAGCGTTAATGTCACCATCACACGCATTCCCCCGCACACTACCGTCATGACCAAAGGGTCGATGCGAAGCATGAGGGAAACGGGAATATGCCTGGCGATCCAAGACTGCATCGGGTAGTGGGTAGCCATAATAAGCGCTACCCACAGGGCGAACACGAGCCCCTGTACCACGATGCGAATGCGTCTTGTAGGAATTCCTAACACTAATTGGCCACCTTATTGAATTCCACAGCGTCCTTGATGGAGCTGACGACAGCGTCGGTCGTTAAATTACTGGTAGCAGTTGCTTTGGCCACCGTTGTAATTCCATCTTTCAGTTTTGCGATATCTGCGGAGCCTTTTCCTTTGTATTGGTCTAAAAAGAAAGCTTTGTTCGTCGGAAAAGCGTGGGGACATTTCATTTCGACCACGCGGATCTGGTCCACTTTAGCGTCAGCCGTCATTCCGATTACCCAAGTGTGGGTGCAATCTGGTTTATAGAGTCCTTTTTGAACGACAGCCATCTTGGTAGCTTTTCCGTCTTCGCCTTTGGCGTAATAGACAGTCTCTTTTTTACCGTCTACCGTGACCGACTTTTGAAATACTTTTTTGGTGCCTAACGCTTTAGCCAGCGAACTTCCTTGTTTTTCGAATTCACTGGCTTGGATCGTTTGCAGTTGTAGTAAAAGTAGCGAGCCCATGACGAGTCTCGCGAAATTAGGTTTCATTGATTTCCTCCTGAGGGTTGGTTTGATTATCGGACTGGCCGGTCAGTTTTTGTAAGTGCACCAGAACCACTGCAAGGGCCGCCAAAGGTAAAAGGATCATCCAGTAATTTCTTTCGAAGATATAAGGCGTAAAGTCGTCGACTCCCATGTCGCCTAAGTCGACGGCTCCATCATCTGCCATTGCCTGAAAGGGAAAGAGAGCGGATAGAGCGAGAAGGAAAAAACACAAGGCAGCTGAGGAAGTAGCAATATTCGTCGAAATATCGCCCCAAAGTTTTTGGAAAGTTCCGTTCCAGCGGGGAGTAGACGTTTTATCGATTATAGCCATTGCCGGGGCGGTGGATAATTTCGCGAAGTGAAGAATTTCTTCATCCCAACCGCCGACAAATAGGGCCGTTGAGAGTGCATCGGCTTCGGCCGCTGAGGGGAGGGCTATCAAAGCGCTTTTCGCAAAAGCTCCTCTTTCGCCGCTTCGGGGGTCGATAAGGTGCAGCCCTTTTTCATGTGTGCCGGAGACCCCAATGGACACCGGAGCCCCACTGTCATGGGAGAATCTGACTCCTAAGGGTTCGCCCTCAGCCGTTTTTTCCCAACTCCATCCCCATTTCCAGGGAACGCTCCGAGAGGAAAACCCCGACAAAATTAAACTGCTTCCGCCGCCGCTTAGAAAATAGTCGTGAAACCCTTCGCTTTCGAGGAGGCTGCGAATTTTATCTAGCGCATAGCCCTTTCCAATCGCTCCAAATCCAACGTGCGTTCCCGAAGTCTTTTTCCAGGCCACGTTACGGGTGTCATCCCATTGCAGTTCCGCCGTTTCTAGTGGTTCGCTCTTCGCGAGATAGTGAAAAGCTCCTCGGGTATTTTCGCGAAGGCGTTCGGAAATTCTCAATAACTCCATGGCGCTTTCGGGCATGGCGATTTTGGCGTCCGGCTCTGCGGTGTTGATTTGGGCGATGGGGCTTGTGGGAATAAATTCGGTCAGCTCATTTTCCAATCGAGAAATGAGCCGGTGTGATTCCGTAAGGATTTGGCGCGCTGCGACCAAGCGAGATTCTGAACAGCTAATCAGAAGGTCGAAGGTGGTCGCCATGTGGTTCTGCGAAAGCTGGAGGTGCTTGAATGCCACAGGCTAATTCCCAAGAATAAAATGTGTGTGGGGGCTTTAAACTGACTTAACCAGTTTAAGCCAAAATGAGGGAATCCAATAGTAATATTCGTGGTTTCGTTCAGCTTTTGACGAAGCCGTCAGAGTACGTTAGGGTTATCGATATGTTCGAACTTGGACTTCCCGAACTTTTAGTCATTGGTGGCGCGGCCCTTTTGTTGTTTGGCCCCAAACGTCTTCCGGAATTGGCGAAGGGATTGGGCAAAGGAATTCGCGATTTTAAGAAGGCTCTCGAGGAAGGGGATGAACCTAAGGAAACCCTACCTCCTGGTGGGACCACTACGGTTGTTCATCAGCCTCAGCAGAAAACGCCGGTCACCGCCGATACGAAGCCAGAGCCTTCCTCTGGCGAATCCGGCAAATCCTAAAACGTAAATGCAAGATCCGACACTTCCGGATGGTAATGTGACAAGCCGCTCCTCAGGGGCGGACGACGCGCGCATGCCGCTATGGCAGCATCTCGATGATTTGAGAAAGGTGATTGTTCGGGTGTTGGCAGCACTTTTTGTGGGGGCCATCGGGGGCTACCTGGTCTGTGAGCCGATTGTTGCTTTTTTAGAACGCCCTTACTTAAAATTGTTACCCCCTGCCGAAGCGCACCTTTACTACCTTGGCGTGACTGAAAAGTTCATGGTCTATTTCAAGGTAAGTTTGGTTGCGGGAATTCTGGCGACTTCTCCTTATCTGCTCTATCAAGTGTGGTGGTTTGTAGCTCCCGCGCTTTATAAACACGAACGAAGGTTTCTCGTTCCCTTTTTAGGATTTGGAAGTTTTGCTTTTTTGCTGGGATGCGCTTTTGCTTTCTACGCGATCATTCCCTCTGCCTATCGCTTTATGCTCTCCTTTGGCGGAGCCGGGGGAGTGCCCATTATTCGTTTGGAACAATATTTCAATTTGACCCTAAAAATGATGTTTACGACTGGGCTCGTATTCGAATTGCCCGTGGTACTGGTCCTTCTTGCTAAATTCGGGCTGCTTGACGCTTCGTCGCTAAGCCGCTATCGCAAACAGGCCATTCTAGGCTTGGGAATTGTTTCAGCATTTATTAGCCCTACTCCGGACGCCTTTTCGATGCTCATCGTTTGGGCACCGCTTTGGATCTTATACGAAGTGTCGGTTATCGCGGTTGGGTGGGCTTCTAAGCAGGCTGTACTATAGGAAACTATGTCGCCATCTAATAGTCAGAATGTTTTTGAGCAAATTCCCAGCGTAGAAAAACTCGTAGAGCACAGCGAACTCAAACCGTGGGATGCTAAAATCCTCAGGCCCTATCGGGTCCGATTGGCGCAAATCCTCGTCGATAAAATTAGACTTGAGATAAAAGGTAGCGGTCAGTGCCCTGACGAAAAAGTGATATTGAGTCGTCTAAACGACAGCTACAACGATCTTTTGAATGCTCGGCTGCGCAAAGTGATCAATGCTACCGGCATTGTGCTTCACACCAATCTAGGAAGGGCCCCTTTGGGAGCTTCGTGGTGGGCTGAAGCCAAAGAAGTGCTCGAAGGATACTGTGATTTAGAGTTTGATCTCTCCACAGGAGAGCGCGGAAGCCGTACTTCTCGACTAGAAAATTTGCTCCGAGTGCTAACAGACGCCCCAGCCTGCCTTGTAGTGAATAACAACGCTGCAGCGCTAGTGCTGATTCTTCAAAGCCTCGCCAAAGGAAAAGAAGCCATCGTTTCGCGCGGTGAATTGGTTCAAATAGGTGGGGGATTTCGTATCCCCGACATCATGGAGTCGAGTGGGGTTGGACTCAAAGAGGTGGGAACTACGAACATCACTTCGTTAAAGGACTACGAGAAAGCGATTTCCCAAAATACGGCGGTGCTTTTAAAAGTGCATCAAAGCAATTTTGTGATTCAGGGGCACAGTGAGGACGTCTCGATTCGAGCTCTGAGTGAAGTCGCAAAGAGGCATCAGATCCCTCTGGTTCTTGATTTGGGAAGCGGTTCTGTGGACGGTTCGGTCTCTCGCTCTGTAGCAGAGTTATCGGTGAAAAAGGCCCTAGATGAGGGGGCGGACTTAGTTTGCTTTAGTGGAGATAAACTGTTGGGCGGGGCCCAGTCGGGCTTTGTAGTGGGCTCAACCGATCGAATCAAACAGTTAAAGGAGTCTCCTCTTTATCGCGCGTTACGTGTGGGAAAGATGGAGATATTCTTCTTGGAACGAGCCTTGTCATCCTACCTAACCGAAGGCTCCACGCCGACG
>JBBQIT010000070.1:0-11615 GCA_038325205.1 Bdellovibrionota bacterium | reverse complement strand
TGCTGTCGCTGCAACAGCTCCTGCGGATTGTTGAGCGCTGTCGCAATTCGGGCCGTTAGCGCGTACACGATTTCAGCACGTCGTGGACCTTGCGCTTGAACGTCTGAAGCTTTAAAGCGAGCTAAAACCTGGTAGGCTTTTTCGAAATGATTCTGCTGATATTCAGAGGCCGCCCAATTGTACGTGGCATCGAAAGTGAATTCAGAGTCGGGAACCTTCCCTAGGTGATATTCAAAATCACGTGTGGCGGCTTCGTAGTTCTCTTTGTAGTAGTGAATAATTCCCAACCGGTAGGCCGCAAAAGCTGTGGCCCGTGAATGTGGATATTTTGTTTTAACTTGGCCGAAAAGCTTTTGGGCAAGGTCGTAATTTTTGGCAGCAAAAGCTCGTTCGGCTTGATAGTAAAGTGGCCGAACTTCGGGTTCGATCTGTTTTGATCGAGAAGCTTCACTGACCAAACCACCGCCTTCGACCGCTTGCTTGTTAGCGCAACCCGAGAGAATGCTTAAAGAGAGAAAGAGGGCAGCGATAGGGAGGATAATTTTTTTCATGTTCTGAAAATCTCTTTAAATTTATTCAAAAAGCTCGTCACTCCTGGATGCGACTCTTTGGCACTTTCCGTTTCAAACTCACGCATCAATTCCTTTTGGCGCGCCGTTAGCTTAGTCGGAGTTTCGATGTTAAGTCGAACGAGTTGATCGCCAAACCCAGAGCCATTCAATCGCTTAATGCCCTTGCCTTTCAACCTTAAAATCGCGCCAGACTGAGTGCCAGCCGGGATTTTGAGGGCGGTAGCGCCGAGAAGGCTGGGGACGTCTATCTCCGCTCCTAACGCCGCTTGGCTAAAAGTGATGGGGAGCTCAAGGGTTACATGTTCGCCCTCTCGCTTAAAAAAGGCGTGTTCCGTGACCCTAATGTGCACGTAAAGGTCGCCCGATTGGCCACCTAACTCCGAACTTTCGCCCTCGCCCCGAAGTCTCAACCTCTGTTCGGAGTCGATTCCGGCGGGAACTTTTACGGTGACGTTGTGTGGTTTTCGTACGCGACCCCGAGCCCGGCAATCGGGACATTTATCTTCAATGACAACCCCGCGTCCTGCGCAGGTAGCACAAGGACGGCTTAGAGTGAAAAAACCTTGGTTAAATCGAACTTGTCCAGTGCCACGGCAGTTTTTGCACGCTTTGGGTTTCGTTCCTGGTTTTGCGCCATTGCCGGAGCAAGTTTCGCAGGTAGATTCCTTTTCAAAATTGATCTCTTTTTCAATTCCGAAAGCGGCTTCTTCAAAAGTGATGTCTAGGTTATATCTGAGATCGACGCCACTAGACCCACCACTTTGTCCGCCGAAAATATCGCCAAAGATATTGTCAAAAATGTCAGAGAAAGATCCGCCGCCAAATCCCTGTTCGAATCCTCCACCGCCGAATCCGCCTTGGTTGACCCCTGCGTGTCCAAATTTATCGTAGGCTGCGCGTTTCTGAGGATCGCTCAATATCTGATAGGCTTCATTTAATTGCTTAAATTTTTCTTCGGAGGCTTTGTCGCCCGGGTTGCGATCGGGGTGATGTTGAATGGCAAGCTTCCGGTACGCTTTTTTGAGCTCGTCGTCGGAGACGGTGCGAATCACTCCAAGAATAATGTAATAATCTTCCCGTGTACTCATTGGTGGGACCTATCCATCTCAGCTTCCAACCGTTTACTTCGCTACCACTACTCGTGCCGGTTGCAGTAGTCGTCCATTCAACAGACATCCCTTTTGAAGGACCTGGAGAACCGTTCCTTGTTTCTCTGGCGGTGCATCTATTTGAGAGATGGCTTCGTGTTTAGCCGGATCGAAAGCTTCCCCCGAAGAGCCGATTAATTCTACACCGAAGCGAGAGAGAAGTTGAGCGAGTTCCCGCTGAGTCATCTCCATGCCGCTCACGAAAGTAACGAAATCTTTTGGTGTGGTTTGCCCTTTTTCGCCCAGCTCTTTTCCGTGTTGGACGCCTCGCTCCAAGTGGTCCACCACCGTTAAAATTTCTCGGATCAGCTTTTCGTTGGCGAACTTAATCGATTGTTCCTGCTCGCGAATCAGTCGCTTTTTGGAATTGTCGAATTCAGCGCGCTGATAAAGGAGCTCTTTTTGAAGGGCTTCCAGTTCGGCGGAAGTATCGCTAAGGGAGTCGGTCCCGTTTCCCGCGCTTGCGGCGGACGATTCCGGTGAGTTTTCGTCAAACTCCGGAATGCTTTCGTCGCTTTGATTTTCAGCGCCGATCTCAGCGTCTGTTTCGGGTTTTGTTTTCTTCTCGTTCACACTCATTATTATCTACCTATTCTCTGCGTCAGCATCGAGCTGGCTCACTATATTACGATAACGTCCCTTATAGTCGATCTCCCCTTTGCGCACGGATCGAATAGCCTGGTCGATAAGGCCATGGAGGGTTTTTGCTTCTTTTATGTGCCTGGGAAGTTCCCCAAAGATCTCCTCCAGCCTTGGGCGCATCTTATGAGGATCGCCCGGCAAGACAAAACCAACTTCATCCGCCAGTTGGAGCAGGTGGTGGATCAGTCTCTCCTTTTGAGAGACCTTCTCGGTTTGATAAGCCTGCCACTGCTCGGTCAGTACGAAGTTCACTTCATAACAAAATATGAGTACGGCTTGAGCCAAATTCAAGGAGCGATACTCGGGACGGGAAGGGATAGTGACGACCCAGTCGCATAAGTCCACATCTTCATTAAGCAATCCGGAGCCTTCAGGACCAAAGACCAAAAAAAGATTTTCTATTTCTTCGCTTAAAACCTTACCGATAGCCTTCTCAATCGCAGGACGAACCCAAAGCGGATGGGGGCGATGGGCTGAACCTACTCGTGCCGTGGCGGCTAAAGAGAGGCTAGTTCCCTTGTTTTCTACGGCTAAAGCGCTCTTTAAGTCGGGGAAAAACTCGATCTGTTCCAGCCTTTCAGCGGCATGCTTGGCTAAAGCGCGGGATTGTCCGTCAAGGATGCTGGCGTCTCCGACGATGCGAAGATTGGTCTGAATTCCCATGTTCGCGATGGCGCGAATAGCGGATCCGACATTCGCTCCGAGCTCCGGGCGGACGAGTACAATATGCACCTGAGAACGTGTTTTGTCGGAGGTACTGTGGAAAACCTTGTACGGGTTATTTGGTTTATTGCTCAGCGCGTCATCCTTTCCTAAGACTCTTTTTTAGGTAAGGATGTTAATACCTTATTTGATACACGAATCCAAGGAAAGTTAAGACACTTCCAATAGAGAGGGGAGCTCGACCACTAAGTTATCCACAGCCTGTGGATAACTTTTTGAATCCTGAAGCACTACCTCAGACAAGGTGAATCTGTAGCGGAACTACGAAAACCCTGGCTCATAGCGAGCAAAATTTTAGCGGCTGTTCAGTTAAATCTGTATAAAAATTCGTTAAAATCCCAACCGGAGCTACTGCATTTAGCCATCAGCTGACAAAACGCCGTAACTGCTGGAAACCCAAGCAATTTGAAGATAATTAATTTCTGTCACAAACTTGTCAATCGTCTTTTTTGATTTTGTTTATGTCTCAAGCTCAGTGCGGCTTTCCGAGGGTTTCGGAGCATCAAAAAAGGCCATCTGATTGTCATGGATTTCCAACGCACGGTTTCTCGCTCGCGTCCCGCGTTGGGATTGGGTCTCAAGACAAGAGAGTAGATCTCGGGCCCGCACCAACACCTTCTTAGGGAGGCCCGCTAGCTTGGCAACTTCGATTCCGTAGCTTTGATTGCAGATTCCGGGCGCCAAACGATATAGAAAAATAATTTCGTCTTTCCACTTCTCTACCAACACATTCACATTGCGAAGTCCTGGTAGAGATTTCTCCAATAGCGTTAGTTCATGGAAGTGAGTGGCGAAGAGCGTTTTGGCTTTTACGTCATTGTGGATAAATTCTAGAAGCGACCACGCCAAAGACAATCCATCGTAGGTACTGGTGCCTCGACCGATCTCATCGATCAGAATTAAACTTCTCGGCGTGGCGCGTTCTACGATCTGAGCGACTTCAGTCATCTCCACCATGAAGGTCGATCGTCCACGCGCTAAGTCATCAGAACTTCCGATACGGGTGTAGATCGCGTCGATCAAAGGAATGGTGGCAGAGGCTGCCGGTACAAACGAGCCAGCATGCGCCATAATGGCGATTAGCGCCGCTTGCCGCATGATCGTGGACTTACCCCCCATGTTCGGCCCTGTAATGAGCAGCGTGCGCGATTCCTCCGTAAGCGACATCGAATTGGGAACAAATTTTCCGGTGGGAAGTAACGTTTCGACTACGGGGTGCCGACCGTCAACGATCGTTAGGGCGCCATGGCTCAACATCTTCGGTTTGCAATAGCCGCGATCTTTGGCGGCTTCTGCGAAATTAAGCAAGACGTCCAGCTCACCTATGAGTTTGGCGTTTTTCAAAAGAATCGGCGCTTGGGCAGCGACCGTCTCTCGAATCCGCAGAAAAAGTGATTCTTCCAGGGTTTTCAATTTGTATTCAGCGGAAACGACCTTTTCTTCAAACTTTTTGATTTCTTCGGTAATGAAGCGTTCGCCATTGGCGATCGTTTGCTTGCGAATGTATTCGGGGGGTACTTTCGAGAGATAGTTTTTCGTAATCTCTATCGTATAGCCAAAGACGCGACTGTATTTGAGTTTGAGAGAAGGAATTCCCGTCCGAGCTTTTTCCCTGCTCTCAATCCCCGCGATTGTAGACTTCGCGTCATGAGAAAGCTCTCGATACTCTTTGATCTCGGGATGAAATTCGCTTCGGAAAATCCCACCGTCACGAAGGGTCGCGGGGGCCACATCTTCCAGAGCCACTTCAAGCTTTTGCGTAAGCTCGGTTAAGGTATCTAAAGTCTCAGAGATCTGCTTCAGGCGTTTCGCTTTGCCTTTACGAACTCTTTCTTTCAAATCGGGCAGTCGCTTAAGAATCTCCCGAATCGCGACAAGATCTTTTGGCATTGCCAAGCCTAAAGCGGTCTTCGTCGTGAGTCGCTCAAGATCGCGAATGGGAGAAAGCGTCTCTCTTACGGAATCGGCTAGCGAAGTCTTTGCTAAGAATTCTCCCACCACTTCGTGACGCCCTTGAATGGCGGAAAGCGATCCCAACGGAGCCATCAACCACTCTTTCAAAGTGCGCCGGCCCATAGGTGTCAAAGTGAAATCTAGGACACGAAATAAACTGGGTCCGTCGATACCAGAGTTACTTCGAATAATTTCAAGACTAGAAGTCGTCGTGGGATCGAGCACCATCGACATAGCTTCGTTTAGCGGTAGAGGATGTTTCCAGTGCGGAAGATCCGCTCGTTTCTGAGTTTCCGAGAGATATAGCTTTAGCGCCCCTAAAGACTTACTGTCCTTCGACTTTCTCTCTTCAAAATAAACAGGTCGTTTGGTTACGATCATCTGAGGGTATTCGTTTTGTAAGTCCTTAATCCAACTCACATCACCGCTAGCAATGAGAAGCTCTTTGGGAACCGACCTAGACAAGAGATCGATCAATTCTCGCAGCGAGTTCACAACCCCCGATTTAACTTCACCGCCCAAGAGATCGAGTAAAGAGACTTCAGCAAAGCACGCGGGTTCTCCACTGCCGGGATGGACACAAGCGAGCCAATTTTTGGTCTCTTCCGGAACGAGATCGGGGTCGCCTATCAGAGCTGGAGTGACGACGCGAACGACATCGCGTCGGACAATCCCTTTAGCCGTCGTCGGGTCTTCCATCTGCTCACAAATGGCGACTTTAAAACCTTTGGCCAAAAGCTTCGTCAGGTACTGGGTGACGGCATGATAGGGCACGCCACACATTGGAATGGGATTGGCAGCACTTCTATCCCGAGAAGTGAGCTGGACTTCTAGAACCGGAGCTGCAGCGAGCGCGTCATCAAAGAACATCTCGTAGAAGTCGCCCATTCGATAGAAAAGGATCGAGTCAGGGTAGTTCCGCTTCAGCTCTAAATACTGAACGAGCATTGGCGTTAGAGGAACATCGGACTTCGGTAGTGTGGTTGTAGGCAACGCTTCCATGGTGAATGATCTTGCTATCAAAGGGGCCAACCATAGACAAGCGTCGTCCTTGACTCACGGTTTAATGCCCTAGTTCACCGCAGGGAAAACGTTCCCCAAAGGACTTAGGTATGAATCCCCTTCAAAGCGGTTGTCGCAACCATTTGCGACATAACTCATTCGTACTGGCGGGACTTTGGTTTCAACCGGAATCGTTCTTTCTGAAGAAGAAGTCGCCTTCGCCGGAGAAGGCGCACAATCTTCATTTAGTATTACGTTGGCGATGCGAGGGATGGAGTCCCTAGGTTCGGGCTTTTACACCGTCATTTAAAAAATAAATCGCCGACCGAGGGCCTCGAGTAAATGCGAGTAGAAATTTCGCGGTTTAATTCACCGGACCGAAGTAGCAGCGCTTCATCGACAATTTTTGGTGCGAATGAATACCTTCAATTTTTCACATCGCGCTTTTGTTTTTCTCCGGGCTCTTTAGTATGGTCATTTTTGCTACTATGAGGGGCAGAGCTATCGGAAGGCTCGCATCCCTTGATGGCTCCGTTTTCAACTTCGACTTGGCAGTAGTATCGCTCTTGATTGCGAAGCTTCGAGCATTGAATCCCTCTATTACGATAAATATCCTCGGCGATGTCTCCTTGAAGATTTCTGCCGACCAGCTTTTCAGAAGATCTTGCGGCGCTGACCTGTTCATAGAGCGCCTTCGCAGCCAGTCCCTGTATGTCGACTTTGAGTGTTTCCCCGACGGGAGTCGCAAACACGGTCCCTTCATGCTTCTCGGAGAATTTGAGCCCCTCAGAAAAAGCAGCAATTGAAGGGAGGAAGGCAAGGAAGAGATAGGAAAACAGACGACCTCTGCTCATAGGCGAGCAATGTAACATATCCATTGAAGAAATCGAGCCTCGTCCTTGACTCACGGCTTAATGCCGAAGGAACACTCAGGGGAAGAATACAAATGAAGAGAGAGACGGCAGCGCCGTCTTTGTGGAGTTTGCGGGCGCTAACCAGACCGTGTGTCTGGTTAGCGCTGACTAGGTTAATGCGCGGTAACGTTTATGAAGAAAGAAGCTGGCGGTCCGAATTGAACATCGAACAGCGGCACCGTGTAATTGGAATCATAGAGCACGGTCATCACACAGTCGGCGTACTTGCCTGGATTGATCGGCTGCATCGGGCATCTGAGCCTGTCCACATTCGGAAAATGCGGGATTACGTCGCTGTTGCGAAGGCGTAGCGTTTTACCCAAAGCGATTTTCACCGGAGTGTTCTTTGTATTCCAGGCTTTAGCTCCCGTTCCCGCCGGAATAACGAATTCGACGGTTCCCGGGGGGGTGGCCGGCACTCCGATGCCTCTTAATCCGATTACCTGAATCGCCTGACTGTTTCCTGTTCCCGAGTAGACTATCGATAAAGCATTGGCGGAAGGTACTGCATCAGTGGGGAGAAACTGAAGGTCAATTTGGCAACTTGCGCCGGGATTTAAAGTGGACCCACAATTGTTTCCAACGATAGACCACGGGGCCTGAGGAGGTTGAGCTGGCTGTAAGTTCGCGGGCCCTGTTCCCGTGTTGATAATGACAGTCGATTTTTTAACAGGGGTACCGACCGCCACGAAGCCAAAATCGATCAGAGAATCAAAAACTAATTTTGGAGACGGCGCTAATTTTACGCTCTCTGTTTTCCAAAAATGGGTGGGGTCTGTCGCTACGCCTGCGAAGTTAATCGAGGCGCCTAAGGAGTAAGCTCCAGGTTCCGTTAAAGGACAAATGGCATGAACGAAGAACTCGGAGCAAACCATTACTTGTACATTTACCGTAGCACCCAGTGGGTTACTGTTTCCGCTATTGGCTCCTGAAGAACCCGTAGTAGGGACACTGTTTGGTGGGACGGCGGAGTTAGCGGCGCCGGACGAATAAGGTAAAGAGGATCCTGTTGCGCCGCTACTCGACCCAGTGGGATCAGTGGTCTGAGGTGGGGCTGGAAAAATTACGGCGTATTGAGCGGGAATTTGAACGGTAAGCCACTGCCAATGATTTCCGGCGGGGCTTATCGACTGGACAACTCCAGGGATTAACTGCATCGCACTGACGGAGACGGGGTCAGTATGTAAGCTAAGAGAGGTTAGGGTTAAGAGAGTGAGATCGTCACTTCTCACGCCTTGAAGATCCACGAGGTTTCCGACTTTAATTAAGGACTGGTCTACAGGAGGACAATCGGTCGGGCTCTTGCACGACACTACTAACAGTTGGGCCCAACTCGTGCGGCCGGGAATGTCTCCTTGAACGTTTTTCAAATAGAAATAGTTAATGTAGGAATTTCCACTCGGATCTGGGTTGGTGTGGACACCGCTAATCGTTCCTAAAAACTTTTGAGAGGTTCCTGCGAATACTGATGAAGTAAGCGAAAGCAGAGCCAAAGCCAGGCCTAAAACCAGTGATCGAAATTTCATTCTTTATGTCCTCAAACGTTCAAAATTGTGGTCAATGCATTAAAACAAACTGTGGTGAGGAAATTATGTGCTTCCCAACAATTGCGTGAACTTTCTCAGAGCCGAGCCTAACTATATTTATTTTTGGGGGCAGGGGAAAAAAAGTTGCTTTTTCTAGACGGTTTTTCCGGTTCTGGGGGTGTATTCTTATAGCTAAATTTAGTCTTCGTATTCCGTGTGCACTCGCCAGAATACATAGCGTCTCAGCGCTTTAGCGGGTCTAGCTGGATACGTACTTTTCCCTCTCAAAGAAGGCAGCTTTTCCCCCAAGCCGATTGTCCAAGGTTTGTACACTTTAGGCAGCGAGAACCTTTGCGTTTTTCTAATTATGTCGAGGGTATGGGACTGACCCCGTCGAATCGATCTACAAAAACAGCCTGAATTCAGCGGGCTAAAACTGGTACTGAAGTTGCTCTTATAATCCTTCAGGGGGCACTATGAATTTCCGGGGGGAGATTCTATTCATTCTTATGGCACTGAGTATCTCCGTCGGCTTACCGACGGCGAATGCGAAGCTATTTGTGCCCGATCCGATGCTCGCCAAAAAGCTATTGGCCGAGAAGCTCTCTAACCTTTCTAAAGATCTCGATATGAAGGAAACATCCTTCAAAGACTCCTTGGGTGGCGGCGGAAAATCAGTCAACGCCAACGACGGAAACTCATTTTTATCCACGACGACTTACCATAGTAATACTTGGGACTATTGCCAGAAGTGGGCAGGCCCGAAAAGCTGCCAGAATTGGCTTCATCCTTATGTTTCCATCCACGGTATGCACGGAGATAAGTCTCCTTTAGAAGGTACGGTCTACCAAGCGTGGCAAGGCGCCAAAGGACAGATCTGGGACATGGCAGCGTCTGATGGCGGATCGGTTTACAACACCGACGGCACTTTAGATCGCAAGCGCATGAGCGTTTGGCGTTTAAAACAAAACGTCGTCCAGAAGGTAGAAAAGGTCGGATACGATACCGCGGATCGACAGATTTTTAAGACTTACAATAAGAACGAGGCCCGCAATCCAGACGTGATGCCGAACATGGAAAGTTTAAGAGTGATGGGTGGGCGTTGGACCAAGATGTTTCGTAATCGCATCGTAGCGAACTTAGGAGAAATTCGGGCAAACCAACCAGGGATCGAGTTTGGTTTGAATGAAGATATGCCTGATTGCAAAGCTTACTACGAGGCCGTGAAGAAAAATCCGGCAAGAAACCCAACGCCGGAAGATCGCCTCACTCCACAAAACGAATTGAATCTGCAATATACCAAGATGCAAGTTCCCGATTTAAAGGATCGCATGAAACTCTGTAAGCAAATGACAGCCATGAACGCTTACGCCGTAAATCCTAGAGTGTACGGACAGCAAATTAAAGCGGGTCAGGAAAAAGAAGAGTGGATTGACTCGGCTCTTTACCGCGCCAATCTCGTTGCTATCGACAAGGCCGGCGTGGATCCCAGAAAAGAAGTTCAAATGGATTCCAGAATTAAGATCGAAGACCAAGACGTAAAACAAAGAATTGCGCAATATGCTCCGGGTGGCCGAACCATGAAGATGGTCACCATGTCGAATGCCGATCAATTGGGCCTTTATAACCGATCGCTAGCGAGTGCTGCGGTAGGCTTCAAAGAAGTCTCGGCTCGCGCTCCTGACTTTGTTCAAGACAAGAGCGGACAGGTGATGAAACATAAAATCGCAGTAGGAAGCATAAACTTAGTAAAATTGAATGATGCCACTCCAGCGATGCGACACGATTTAAAAGATACGGGAATTGCGATGGCGACATCGCCGAACAATACTCCAGCGGATAATTTAGAACTCACGCCTACTCAGTTAGTGACCACCCAGAAGTAAGTTAGCTCTCAAAGAGTTGGCTAGCGAGATTCTCTTTCCAAAATCCTTCAGAATCCCCGCAATAGATAAGTTTGCCTTCTTTGAGCGCGCAGATCCAATCACAATGGCTTTTTACAAAATCCAAATCATGGGTGCTGATAATGACGTCAAAGATTCTTTCTTTTCTACTTTCCGTAAGCGCTCTCCAAAACTGGGCTCGTCCTCCGGGATCAAGATGATTGGTAGGCTCGTCGAGTAGTAACACTCGGGTTTGTTGCAAAAACGCTCGTGCTAAAAAGGCCCGCTGTCTTTCTCCAGTGCTTAACTCGTCTAAAGGACGATCGGAGAGCGGCTCTAAACGGAATCTGCGAATTGCTGCTAGTATTCGCGGGTCGTCTACCTTAGGGAGCTTTCCAAACAGGCCAGCGCTGGGTAAATAGGCCATGCGGAGCGCTTCCTTTAACAAGAGGTGTTTTGGGAACTGGTGTTCTTGCGGGACGATCGCAACCATTGTCGATAGAGAGGCAAAACCAATGTTTCTAAGCGACTGGTCGCCGTCATTAAAAAAAATATCGCCTGATTGAAAAGCGGCATCTCCAATGAGTGCGCGTAAAAAGGTTGTCTTCCCTGATCCATTGGGGCCGATGAGACCGACCGCTTTTCCCTCAGGGAGTTCAAAGTTCAAAGGCTCGGGTGTCACGACTCGATTCCCATGACTCAGGACTACGTTCTTCCCCCGGCAAAATGTTGTTATGTTGTCTTTCATTTTCTCCACAACAAATAAAGAAAAAATGGCCCGCCAAAAAGACAGGTGATAATTCCAATCGGAAATTCAAAGGGGGGCAGTAGTAACCGCGAGAGGAGATCAGAACTCGCTAAGAAAACGGCACCTACCATCATCGAGAGCAGCAAAAGCGAACGGCTACTTGTCGGTCGAAAGAGCAATCGTACGGTGTGGGGAACGACTAGCCCTACAAATCCAATGGCGCCGGTGAAAAAAACGGTGACCGTTAAGAGCAGGGAGCTAATCGCCAGAAACAACGCTCGAGCGCGTCCTGGATGAAAACCCATCGTCCTAGCCACCGTATCTCCAAAAGCTAAAGCATCAAGTCGACGAGAAAGCACAACGATGAGAGCAACGAGAGGAATTACAAATGCGGATACGAGTAGGACCTCGCGACTGCTAGACCAGGGAATCTGCCCAAATAACCAGCGAAGACTTCCTCCTCCCATATGTTGATAAGCATAGGAGAGCATCAGAAAGAGCGTC
>JBBQIT010000069.1:0-11745 GCA_038325205.1 Bdellovibrionota bacterium | reverse complement strand
AGAAACGCATGGAAAGAATCGCTCGCCATGTCGGGGGCGTACTGATTGTAGTATTCAGCCTTGGTAAAGCCGTAGGGCATATTCCAAAACCAACTCAGTAACGAGAAAAAGATTCCCTTAGTGGGAGTGTGCGGATCGAGATCGGTATCCGCGTGAGCATGGTGAATCTTGTGCATCGAAACGTACTGAACAGGTCCTGCAAAAGGGCCCCGCCAAGTGAGAGTGCCTAGTAAGGACCCCGTATTTTCGATCCATTTCTTACACTTGAAACTGCGATGGGTGAGGAGCATGTGATGGAAAATTCCCATCGAGTAGGCAAAGAGAAACATGGTCGCTAGGGTAAATAGCATGGCATCGGGTGTGAAGAGGAACGGGGCCACCCCCAGAGCTATCACATGAATTACCACTACTTGAAGGAGGTTCCCCTTCACAAAAACGGTGCGATTGTGGTCAGCGACTAACTGCATTTGGTATCCCCCTCTAAAGACCCAACATATTACGCAACGCGTCTCGATGCAACTGAGGGCTAAAATCGGTGTGGCCCAGCCGGGAAAGTGTGTCCTTTCATGCCTGGAGATCCCCAAAACTCCTTTCAGGTTGGGCCTAAAGACTTCCCCCTTAATCAGATTTGACTCGTGGCGGCTTAGTCGGTATCAAGATCCTAAGGGGAAAACAAAAAATGGTTGGGGCGAAATCTCACTGGCGCATAGCCATCGTGTATTTACTCGTACTGGTTTCGAATTTCGCTTGGGGCGACAACCTTGATCTATGGATGGCTAACCGAGAAACCCAGGCCACTCACAAGCTTTTGCAAAATATCTCTCCGGAGGGAACCAGACGAGGCATCGTCATCGCTTCTCCCAGCGAGCTTTATCGCAAGCACTGGATTCGTGACGCCGCTCTTGTAATGGACGTCGTGATTAGTCTTTACGAGAGAGCCGGAACCGCGCAGGAAAAAGGTTACTACCTCCAGAAGTTATATGACTACGTCGACCTTTCGAAAGAAAACCAAGACAATCTCATCCATCGTTTGGGCGAGGCTCTAGTCCTAGCGGATGGCTCCGTCCAAAACGGCGTGAAGTGGGGAACTCCGCAGAACGACGGCCCGGCATTAAGAGCTATCACGCTGACTCGTTTGGCTTGGGTACTACTCAGAGAAGGTAAGGAGGGTTTCGTTAGGGAGAAGTTGTACCGGGGCGCGATTCCCGCTGACACCGTCATCAAAGCTGACGCCGAATATACTTTGCATGCTACCGGCGGGTCGTTTGATCCGTGGGAGGAGGAGTTTGGAGATATTTTCTATGTGAAGATGGTCCAGCGCCGTGCGCTTCTCGAAGCGGCTCGTTTAGCGGAACGGCTAGACGACGGAGGAGGGGCCCAACATTACTTAGCGCGCGCTGTGGAGTTAAAAGCCGAGATTGAGAAACACTGGGAAGAGCCGTTAAAGCGTTTGTTTTGTATCCGAAATTATTCTGATGGGGTCGAACTAAAAAAAGAAGGGCTCGACTCGTCCATCATTCTGGGAGTGATGCACGGAGATGCGAAGGATGGGTTTCTCCCTGTCTATGATGACAAGGTATTGAGTACTGCTCTCCAATTGGAAGACGTGTTCAAGAATCTGTACAAGATCAATGGAAACGGAAAAACTGGGATTTTGATGGGACGAAACGAAGTAGATATTTGGGATGGGAAATTGCGTTCCGGAATAGGCCATCCCTGGGTACTCATCACGTACACTTTTTCCGAATACTATTTTCGCGTGGCCAAGGGCCTGAATCAGCGGGGGAACATTACTATCAATGATACTAACGCCCCGTTCTTTGTCAGTCTGCTTCCCGAAAAACATGCTTCGTTAACCCTGGGGACTCGACTCGAAAAAGGGACGCCGCTTTTCGATGAAATCATCGAAGCCATTTGGAACAAAGGCGATTCCTTTTTGGAACGTTTGGCGGCTCACTATGATGAAGAGAATGGATTCTCTGAACAGCTGGATCGTGAGTACGCGAAGCCCCAAGGCGTGAAAGACCTCACCTGGAGCTGTGCTTCGGCGATCCTTGCCGCTTGGGAGAGGGCGCCTATCCAAGTGAGAAAAAAGAAAGCGGCGTAGGTGTTTCTTTGAATTGCCGCATCACGCCATCTACGACATATGGAACGCCGCCCCAGTCGCATGTTATTAAGCTGCCCTGCATCAGATCTATCGACGGAACTTTGAAGTGTTTCCCAGGCTTAGCCGCTGCTATAATTTACCTATGTCAAAAAGAGTGGCGTTCCTCCTTGTTTTCTTCATCACTGAAATCTTGTTCTGTTCGCAAGGAGTAGCCGCGCGCAAGGACTTCAAAGGCATGTTCGGTAACTATCGACGCGATAAGTATACCGAGAACGAAGGACAAGACACGGACATCGGTTTCGATATTTTGATGTCGACGATGATGCCGTTAAGTCCCGTCATTAGTAGTCAGTCAGCGACCGGTGGTCCTATCACTTCGCTTTCTTCCTCTATGTTTTTTAACGGCGAAGCTAGTGTGTTCATGTCCTTCGCCTATAACTGGGAAGCTTTTCTCACCATAGGCTATTACAGCTATGAAAGTCGCAAGCTAAGTCCGCCTATCAGCGGTGATAATGGTTTGCCTCGCTATCATATGTTCGACATGAGTTCGACGCCGGCTGTTTTGGGCGTGCGCTATCGTTTCTCTGATTCGGACATAGTTCCTTATCTTGGCGCAGGTCTTGGTTTCTCCAGAGTACATCGTCATGTCACTTACGATTCCAGTACGATCAACCAAGCTCAGTTGCAGGACGAAGATTTCAATACCGTCATCACTGGAGAAGTGGTCGCTGGTTTAGAATTTTTCTTCGCGGCCCGCGCTGGTATCCGATTAGAGGCTTCTGCCTATTACATGCGGTTGCCTTCGCGCACGTTTACTCCGCTCAGTACGCCAGATGTTAACCCCTACGCATATTACGGAGCCAATCCTTGGTTCTTGCGTTATGCGAGCGGCGTCTTTATTTTGTTCTAGGTGACCCTTTTAGCAAGTCCTTGAAATTCATCTGATAACTTGCCGCGTCCTTCGTTTTT
This sequence comes from Bdellovibrionota bacterium, assembly GCA_038325205.1. Lineage (GTDB taxonomy): Bacteria > Bdellovibrionota > FAC87 > UBA2466 > UBA2466 > JBBQIT01. Next base: position 8,669 of record JBBQIT010000069.1, on the reverse strand, counting down.
CTGCAAATGTTTCATCTCTGGTACTTAAAGACTTAAAAAATCAGACAGAACACCGATAAGTGACATCGTAAGACCCTACACACTTATGGGTCTCAGGCATCTGCCTAAATCGGGAGGAAGGTATGTTCGAAGAACTAATCAATATGGCGGGGTTCATCCGAGAGGGTGGAATCGCTAGCGCAATGGTTTGTGTGGTCGCCGTAGGGGCGATTGCTATCTCCATCGAGCGTTGGGTAAAAATTCAATTTCACTACAGCGTAAACAGTCGCGCGTTCATGGCGAAGCTCAAAAAATATATTTTGAGCGACAACATTGATCGTGCCATCAGTCTTTGCAACAGCAAGAGCAACGCGCTTTTGCCCAAAGTACTGAAAAGCGGCTTAACGCGGGCGAAAGACTCAGTAGCTGACATTCAAAACGCCGTTGATGAAACGACGCTTGAAGTGCTACCGAAGCTCGAAGCTCGGGCCCTTTACTTGCCTACGCTGGCAAACATGGCGACCCTTTTAGGGTTGTTCGGAACAATTTACGGTCTAATCGTCGCTTTCAAAGGCGCCGGTCAAGCTGTGGATGCGGTTCAGAGACAAGCGTTCTTACAGACTGCAATCGCGATCGCGATGCATACAACGGCTCTTGGAATCATCGTAGCGATTCCGACGTTGTTTGTGCACGTCGTGTTGCAATCGAAAATTAACGCCATCATCTCTGATATCGATCAATACAGCGTGAAACTCGTCAATTTGCTTAGTGCTGCTCAAAAGATGGGTCGTCCTCAAGTGACGTCCGATGAAGATGATTCAGCAGCTCACGCGAATGACTAAAGAGGAATAGGATTATGGCGCACGCACCTAGTGGCCGAAATCATCGGGTAAAACCTGACTCAGAACTGAACCTCGTTCCCATGATCGACATGGTAACGAACTTAATGTTCTTTCTCATGATGTTTGCCGCTGCACTTCCCGTTATGATGATCGATGCTCCCCTCCCGAAGATCGCATCTACGGCGGAAGAAGTGAAGAAGGCGAAAAATGAGGAAAATAAACTAGAGGTCACGGTCTTTATCAATAAGAACGGCTTCATTGTTAAGTCCGATGGTGCGGGCGACAAATCCATTCCCTTAGGCGCCGACGGGAAACCCAGTTATGGCGACTTGCATACTTACTTAGCTAAGTTGCACGAAAAGCGACCTAACTCCAAAGAGATCACCCTCATGCCTGCCGATGACACTCCCTACGAGGTCATGGTGGAAGTGATGGATGCTTCTCGCGAAGTAGTAAAAGGTGACGCTGGGTTTCAGCAAGTTCCACCAGATATTGCGCAGAAGCCAGAGAGCATGCAATTTAATCGACTATTTCCAGATGCCAGTATTGGAGGCGTGTAATGGGTGCGGGTGGCGGCGGTGCGGTAGCGGCGAAAACAAGCCGGTCGCAACGAAAAACAACAGCAAAGGCAAAGAATCGCCAGAACGTGGCGAGCGGACTCATGTTGACGTCCATGCTCGACATCTTGACGGTGGTTCTGTTCTTCTTGCTTAAAATCTATTCTTCATCGGTATCTGACTTCGCTACGGCGAAGGACATCTCACTACCGCGTTCTAGCTCATTGATTCCACCGGTGCCTTCTTTGCAATTGGTGGTTACTCAGGAAGCTATCATCTTGGACGACCAACCCTTGGTCCACATCGTTAACGGCGACATCCAACGCTCGGATCTTTTTCGCGATGGCGTTACCATTACGAAGCTAGCTCAGGCCTTAGCTGAGCAAAAGAAGCGCTCGATGTTCCAGAGCCAAACGAGCGATAAGAACTCTTTCGCCGGTACGATTGTGCTCCAGGCGGATAAGAACTTAACGTTCAACCTTCTGAAAAAAGTCATCTACACGGCCGGCGTCACGGACTTCGTGATGTTAAAGCTTGCTGTGATGAAAAAAGATGACGGCTGACAGGCGCTTATCTTTGCTAGTTTTGGCCCCGCTTCGCCTGTGGCTACGCCGGGGCGAAGTCAGGACGCCGAAGGCGTCATGACTTCGGAAAATTCTTCTCTAAAATCTTCTTAGTTTCTTCCTTGATACGGTCCGAGCCGGATTCGGCAGCGACCACTCGTAGCATGTCTCTGACATAGTCTATTTTGACTTCCTCAATGGTGCCTAGGATTCGGCTTTTGACCTCGTCGTCAAAGCGCGTCTCCTTAAGCACAAAGTCTCTTACAAACTCTGCCCATTCCTTTGAGTTCTTTAGCGGTTGGTTGTCCCGAATCGCCCAGCCGATACGCCCCATGAGATCATTGCGACAGGTCTTACTTAGCTCGCGAATCTCTTTGGCAGCTTCTGGGCTCCGATACGATCCGAAAGCCAATTGCAGGGCATAGCCGAAGCGATAACCTCGGGGAGCTTGCACCTTTGCCGAAGCTTTCAATACTTCGGCGGCTTGGGAAGAACCAATCAGGGCCATTGCAAACGCGGATCCATACAGATCATCCAAAGGCGTTTTGGGATCTAAGAGGGCCTTGGAAAGAATAGTCATCGATTTCTTCGAATCCACGTTGCCTAAGGTATGTAGCAACGCCGTTCGGTAGGATTTCCAACCATCGGTATCCCCATGGTACGCCGGCTGTTGACTAAAAGTAGGCAGCTCGGAAGCTTCCGCTAACGCCAGTACCGCTTCGCCGATGCGACTGGGAAGCCATTGCGATTTGGATTGTTGAAATCTTTCGAGTAGCGCAATTCTGACGTAAGGCGAGGGATCATGCTTCAATACTTCTACCAAAGCCTTCTCCGCTGTAGAGGAGATGCTTTGACCTTCGTAAAGTCCTTGCGAAAGATTGTGGGCCGCCCAGAAACGAGATACGGCATCGGGATCTTGCGAAGCTTGGATGGCCAGAACCGATTCCTCACGTACTTCCGGGACTACCTTGCCAGGGATAATTCCCTCGGCGTTGAGGCTGACCCATTCCGGTGCTGCGGGCAGGGAGACTTCAGCGGCTTGTTCCCCTTTGTTCATAAGAACCACAATCGTTTTGTCGAATTGAGGGGTGGTTCGCCGATGAAAGGCCACCGGAATTTTAAAGACGAACTTGCCGCTATCTTCGGCATGATTGGAATGCTGGGCTAGGGTCACTTTGTAATTCCCCGACGAAGCATCATACTTTCCGCCGTAGGTGATAACGGGATAGCCTCGCTGGAGTAGCCAGCTGTCTCTCACATCCGAGAGATCTCCGCCAAAAGCGATGCTTAAGGAGTCGAATAGATCGGTGTAAGTCGCATTGCCGTATTTGTGGGACGTCAGATAGAGCTTAACTCCTTTTCTGAATTTGTCTTCGCCCATATACGCAGAAAGCATACGCAAGACGTTCTCGCCTTTCGTATAGTTGATGCTGTCAAAAGCATCGGCCGGGTTTTCGACTGTTTTCTCAACGATAGGATGGCTTCGAGGCCCGTCGTCCTGGCGAAAATAGCTATCCCAAGTCCCCGAGGCGAGGGACACGGCGGGCGCTTCGCTCTTAAACTTATCCACTGCGGCTAGGTGAGCCATGTAGCTGGCAAAAGATTCGTTGAGCCAAACATCGTTCCACCATTTCATGGTTACGTAATCGCCAAACCATTGATGCGCCAGCTCGTGGGCGGCGAGCCCTTGGATTCGTTTCACGTCGTTCGCCGAAGTGGGATCTTTCAGAATCCGCTCCTCATTCATATGAGTTGCCGTCGTATTTTCCATCCCTCCCCAAACAAAAGTGGGAATTCCAATCGTCGCGTACTTATCCCAGGGGTATTTAACGCCGAGGTATTCTTCAAAGAAAGCTAGCGATTCTTGCGTCGACTCCAGCACGTATTTCGCTTTTTCTGCTTTCGCAGCACCGACCCATACCGAAACCTCTGGCCCCTTTTTAGAGGCCGTCAATTTGGTGAAAGGAGCAATCGCTACACTCAAAAGATACGTCGATTGGGCTTTGGGTTGCGACCAATGGACTTCATGCCAGTCGGCTTCTTTTCCTTTTACCTTTTTGTCTCCTACCAGCTTTCCATTGCTAACGACTTGATATTTCGTGGGCACCGTAATGAACACTTCGCTAGTCGCCTTGTCGTTGGGTTGGTCGTTACAAGGAAAAAACCCTCGGGCGTACGTAGGTTCGAAGTGAGTAAAGTAGAGTGCTCCGCGACTCGCGTCGTCGGGGTCGTCCACTTTGAAAAGTCCAAAGTTGCCTTCGTTAATCTTTCCGGAATAAGCGATCGAAATTTGAACCTTATTTCCCTTTTTCATCGTTGAAGGAAGCATAACCTTCAGGAACTTGGACTCAGTGGTATCGAAGGTCAAAGTCGCCCGTTTCGGCTTTTGCATCGTGATCGACTTGATGGAAAGCAGTTCGCTATCCAGCTCGATCTCATTCGTATCTTTCACAAGGGTCAAAGAGACTTGAAGAGCGGCTTCAAACTCTTTGGGGGTGGAGTTGGGGTCTAAGGTCATTTCCAAGCGATAGTGGGTCGCATCGTAACTACGTTCCCTGGGGCCGCCCAGCGCTTGGGATTCACTGCCGAGCGTTATGAGTAAAACTAGCGCTACGATAAATAGATGATTGCGATTCATGGGTGCCCCTTCTCCTGTCAATTCTTTGAGGATAGACTTTTACCGGCCCAGGTTTCAAAGTCAACGGACTCGCCTTGACATAGGCTTCGCCTACGACTTTTATCAAGCCCCTATGAAGACAGATAAGAGCAAACTCGATGGCGGGGATTTAAAAGAAACTCGTCGATTTCTCGAGGTCGTCGGTCGTCTACGAAAAGAATGCCCTTGGGACAAAAAGCAGACTCATAAAAGCTTGATCCCTTACCTCATCGAAGAGGCCTACGAAGCGGTAGATGCCATCGAAGAGCAGAGTGGAGATAAGATGCGGGAGGAGCTGGGAGATGTGCTTCTCCAGATAGCACTTCACTCCGAAATCGCGGGGGAGAAGGGAACTTTCTCCTTTGAGAGCATCGCCCACTCCATCGCGGAAAAAATGATCCGCCGACATCCACATATTTTTGCCGAAGCCGATATCAAAACGGCAGAAGACCAAACTAAGAACTGGTCGAAGCTCAAAGAAAAAGAAAATCCCAATCGATCGTTACTCGCCGGAATTCCCAAAGCGATGCCTGGACTTTCAGTGGCCCAGCGATACGGCGAGATCGCGGCGAGCGTAAATTTTGATTGGCCCAATGCTGAAAAGGTAATGGAGAAAGTCGACGAAGAGTTGGACGAACTCAAAGTCGAAATGAAGCGCAAAAAACGGATTCAAAAAGATATGGAGATGGAGCTGGGCGACTTACTTTTTACGATCACTCGTCTAGCGGCACATCTAAAAATCGATTCCGAAAGGGCGTTGAAACGAAGCTGCGCCAAGTTCGAAGAGCGCTTCGGTCGACTGGAAACGGAATTTAAGAAGAAGAAAAAGGCGATGGGCGACTCCTCCCTCAAAGAGCTAGACGCCGTGTGGAATCAGGTTAAAAAGAAGAAAACAAAGGCGGAGTAGCCGCGCCGTTTCGTCTTTAAAAATTGAAAAAAATGGCTCCAAATCCCCCCGTTTCGGTATCAAAATGTCTCCGTATCAAGGCTGGTTCGTGCCTACCGATCCTGGCACCCCTTTTGCTCATCTAGTAGTTCAGGTGGTAGCCCATTTGGCACCGCTTTAGCCTGGAGGGAGCATGAGAGCATCACTTTTGTCGGGGTACCTATTCCGACTATGCGTTGCATTAATGCTTTTAGCGGTGGCAGCACTTCTACGCCAACAATCCGTTAGAAATCGTCCAGGCATGATTCGCGACGCCGTTGAACCTCCTGCCACTCTGTGGGTAGTGCAATAAAAGAAGAGGTCAGTTCACCTCTTCAAACGCTTCGTTAATCCAATGGGGTCTCTATGCACTTGGCTGGTAAATTATCCCGCTGGAAATTCAAAAAAATCTCGCCGGATCTAAGGAACACTTTTGCAGTGTGGAACCAGGTTGTCGTTTCCACAGGCGCTCCGCTTCGTAATCGGTTGCTCGTGACTTTATTAGAAGCTTTGGGCGCCCTGTACGGATTCTACTTTTTATCCCGACTAATTTCAGGTCTTGCTCTGGTGACATCTCTTGAAATGGGAGGGGTGGCTTTAGTGCTTTTCGTATCGATAGGCTGGTTACGGCGATTGGCCCAAAAGCGATACCGGGATCAATTTCAATGGCGATTTCGACGAACTCTGTTGCAGCAGCTTCATCAGATCGCGTTAGATAGACTGGCCAATAGCCGCCGCGACGAGTGGATTGGAAGATTAAAGACCGATCTCTCCTTGGTAGAGTCTTTCTTCTTGCACGGGTTTCCTCGCTACATGCGCTTTCTTTCGCTTCTTGTGGTGATGATCCCGTTTACCTTCCTTCAGATTTCGATCTTCTCGGCTTCTATCATTACGGGTTTTACCGTTGTGATCTTCGTAGGCAGTACGCTTCTCGAGGGAAGACTGGCCCATTGGAACGCTCGTCGTTCCCGTTTTGAAGCGGAAGGTACCGAGCTCTTCGTAGAAAGCCTCGAAGGCATTCGAACGATCCGTTCTTTCGGAATGGAGCCGTATCTTCAAAGAAGATTCGACACTCTGATGCTAGAAAATCTTTTTAAAGATTCTCGGGTGGAGACGAAGTCTCGTTATTTAGCGGCTTTTTCTGATCCCATGGTCTTTTTGGCGGTCGCGCTAACTTTGATCGCGGAGTCTGCGATCTTTGGAAATGCCGAGCTTCCCTTAGTTTTTGGTCTCGCCTTAGTTACTTTTTGGGCGGCGAAATGTTTGGGCGAAGGCTTAATCGAGATGAAGCATTGTCTCATTTCAACTTCGCGAGTCTCGGATCTGCTAAAAGCTCGCCGCGACCTTTCGACTTCAATCACTGGTCTTGAAAACGTGGAGATGGGCAAGGTTGGAGCGCTCATCATGAAGGACATTATTTTTGAATCTGCAGATGGTCTTTTAGGCCCGCTTACGATTCGTCAGGTGCGGGGACAGCTCAACGTACTCACGGGACCTTCTGGCTCCGGAAAATCGAGTGTCATCGAAGTGCTTGCCGGGCTAAGAAATGCGGTCAGCGGACATTTTAAGCTGGAAGACACTAGCGGACGTCCTATTTGGAGTATGGGCTCTTTGCGTCCTCGAGTTCCTATGGCGATTAGCGCTTATGTCGAGCAGTACCCTTATCTTTTTAAAGGGACTCTTAGAGAGAACCTGCTCTTTGGCAACAACCAGCGCTTAAGCGACGCCGTCATCTGGGAAACTTTGGAAAAAGTAGCGCTCCACGAAGTGGTGAAGCATCTAGGCGGACTTGATTTTGAGATTACCGATAGAGGAGCGATGCTCAGTAAAGGGGAGCGTTATCGCGTGGCGGTATGCCGTGCCCTTTTGTTGCGGCGTCCGTTTCTTATCCTTGATGAGCCTTTTCGCCATTTAGATGATACCGCGATGTCGCTCATCGTAGATACGCTACGGCGTCAGCGGGCTGCCACCGGAATCTTGATAGCGACTCGGTTCATTCCGAAAGCTCTGAAAGTCGATGTCATCTTGAGTCTTGAAGAGGGGAAGTATTTTAATGCCGCTATGCAATCGGCAGGTCCTCCCGCTATCTGACAAACCAACCAAATCAAAGACCGGTCCGTGCTAAAATAGCCGCATGTGTGGATTCGTCGGCTTTTATACCCGAACAAAAATACCTGCTTTAAAACTGGAAGAGATGGCGCACTCCATTGCCCATCGCGGTCCTGACGACGAAGGCTTCTTCGGCGCTACCGATACTTTCGAACAAAAGTCTTGGAAACGGGGTTCCGGCAAGCCTGAAGACCTCGTTCTAGGAATGGGTTTTCGGCGACTCGCTATCATCGACCTTTCCAGTGATGGCGCTCAACCTATGGCGAGCCAAGACGGCCGCTACCGAATCACTTTCAACGGCGAAATCTACAACTACCTAGAGCTTAAAAAGGAGCTCGCGAATTTTTCTTTTCGCTCGAAATCCGACACTGAAGTTCTGATAGAACTATTTGCTAAGTTCCAAGATCGGGCGTTGTCGAAACTAAACGGCATTTTCGCTTTCAGCCTATTTGACCGAGAAACCCGAAAGCTTTGGTTGGTAAGAGATCAGTTCGGCATTAAGCCACTTTATTATTTCCAAGATGAACGCGGTATTTTTTACGCTTCGGAGATAAGAGCACTGCTCGTCGCTAAAAGAGAGAAGCCGGCCATAGATCGTACTCTCATTTCTCGTTATCTCATGAACGGTTGGATTCCAGATCCCGATACTCTTTTTGAAGGGATCAAAAAGCTCGAGCCCGGCCATTTCTTATGTGTTAACCCCGATATCTCGGTAAGAGACCACACGTATTGGGATTTAAACTTTGCTCCTTCGGCAACGCTCACCAAAGATGATTGGATGAGTGAGTTGGATGTCGTGCTAAGCCGTTCGGTCGAAAGACAATTGCGCAGCGACGTTCCGGTCGCTTTCTTCTTAAGTGGCGGCGTAGACTCTTCGCTACTCGCCGCACGAGCGATTGCCGTACAAAAAGAGATTCCCACTACTTTCACGATCGGTTTCAAATGGGCGAACTCTAAAGATGACGATCTCGATCTTGAGTCCGCTCGGATCATGGCCAAAGAGTTTAAGTTTAACCACAACGAGATTCTTTTAGAGCC
>JBBQIT010000068.1:0-11769 GCA_038325205.1 Bdellovibrionota bacterium | reverse complement strand
ACGTCCACAACAAAGATAACCCTCTGGAGAACACGTGGGTCCCAAAAAAGGCATTCCTTAGTCAACACACAGATAGAATCTTTCCACTGCTTAACCCAAGCCAAAGCCTGAGCGGTAGGAGCCACGACGACGACTCCGTCGATATCGCCAACACTACCTTTATAGATGTCTGAGAGAAGTACCAAGGGACTTTTCTTTTTTACTTCGGGGGTAAAACGAACCCTAAGGCTTTCGACTTCACTTTGAGGAACGACAAGTCCACGAAATAACAAATCGGCATCTTCCGCGGAAAGGCCGCCCAGTCCAAAATGGGTGAGGTAGGCCTCTTGCAATATATTCGGCACTTTTTTCCACGAAGCGAAATCCGAACACTCGGGTAGCAACTCCTGCTGTAAGCGAAGGGTTAGACGCACGAGAAGGTCGGTTGACCAGGAAGCTAGATCTTGCGAAAGCACCAACGTACTGCCTGTATTTTCAAACGAAGAAAAGGCAGGCAACGAAAGCAGAGGCTTCGCTTCTGCAATTGACGCGAGTTTTGCTTTGCAGTGAGCAGGGCCGGGTTGAAGCGCAAAGCAAGGATCGCCCCCGAGACTTAAAAAAAGTCCTAAGAGACCGACTAGTAAAAAGGACGTATTAGGCGGCTGCTTGTTTATAGCGCCGTTCGATGCCATCCAAGAAGTCGTACAAGGCATTAAGCGTCTCCTCAGCCACGGCAATCGCGCGGGCCTCTGAATCGCTGTCTTTGCACAATTTGGAAAGCAACGTGATTTCCGTCTCAGCGTGGAACACATCATAACTTTGATGTGCCTTAAAGAAAGCGACGGTGGGTTCGTCACTGATGTTGTAAAAGCAACGTAAACCATCCATCTTCGTGCGCGCTATGTCCGGCTGTTGGCGTTCGTACGCGTAGAGAGCAGCTAATCCGTCGATCGGATTGGAAGAGGTTACATGCTTACGAAAGACGCGGACGAGGTGTTCGGTCTCATCGGAATGAAAATGCGCTTTCATGTCTTCGCGAGAAACTCCAAGACCTTCCGCAAATCGCAACCAAAGCTCCGGATGGTTATCCGCGCCGCGCTCTTCATCAATCAAATTGTCTAAAAGGTGTTGGCGCATTTCAATATCCTCACAGCGAGAATGAAGTGCGCTAATGAACCGAGGAAATTCTTTTTCAAATTGGTAGTACTCTTTTACATACCCTTGGAGCTCGCCGCGACTCAATTGGCCCTGCTGCCATCTTGCGTAGAATGGACTAGCCAGCATGTGCTTCTGTTGAATCTTTTCTTCTAGTTTCGCGCGAAGAGTTTGCATGGAACCACCTTTCAGAAAGTGGTTCGACTATAAACGTAAGGAATTAATAAGGTCAACTTGAGACAAGCAGCGCTTGAAGTTCTCTGGCATAGCGGAGCGGGGGTATTTTAATGTCCGGGCAATATTAAGATGTCACGGAGCGGTAGTGACTAGTGTCGACGATGGTGCCGGCGATGTCCTCTGTGGTGGCTTCTTCCGTGACGACGGCCATGAGACTCAGAACGGGACACCGTGCCGAAGCTGTGTCGTCCAAAACGAGAACCCAACACCGGGATGCGGTGAAGCAAAGCGGTCACTCCAGGAACCAGCCCGTGACGGAATGTGCCTTTTTTATAAAAGTGGTAGCCTCCATAGAGCACTCCCAGCACAATCGCTAGCGGCAAAAGACTTCTAAAACCGTTTTTGATCTTCCAGATCAGACTATCCATAAACCTCTCCTAGGCATGACACCGATGGCCAGCCGACAGTTACATCGCAACATGCATACCAACGGTTTATTTTTTGATAACTAATTGAATCTAAATAAGAACCATCCAACTAGAGGGGGTTGTTCAAAGCTTGGTTTGCCGATCAATTGTTAGACAGTGGTGACACCGCCGCGCTAGTTCTTTTCCAAACGCCGGTTCCGTGAAATGATTAAGGCCTCCATGCCCAACCTCCGCAAATACTTCACTTACGTTGCGATACCAGTGATGATTGCGGCGCTTTTTACGGAAGTGGCTTGGAGGGGATTGCTCTACTATCGAATCTCCCAAAATCTCGCTCCCACCCGTACCACCCCTTACCCCGCACTACCTTGGACGCGACGAGTGTATGGGCTGGCTCCGAACCTTTCGCAAAACTTCGGATTCGCGAGCGACAGGGCCAAGACTTACGAAGTGAAATCTAATTCCCTGGGCTTTAGGGACCGGGAGTTTAAGGATCTAAATCGGTTTAAAAAAAGAGTGGTGGTGCTGGGCGACTCTTACACCCTTGGCGAAGCGGTTGCCGCCGAGAACGCCTTTCCGCAAGTCACCGAGAAATTGTTAAACCAAAAATCCCCAAATTCCGTAGGAGTAATGAACTTGGGTCAAGGCGGGTATGACACGATTCAAGAGGCGGCCGTCCTCGAGGAACTGGGCCCGAAGCTACATCCTGATGTCGTCGTATTGGAATATACGATGAACGACGCCGAGCCGCCGAATCAGCGGATAGCGAATCCCGCAATTATGTATCAATACGCCTACTCGTGGGCTTGGGAAGATTTCAAAATTTCGCTCCAACACCACTTCCTAAAAGGACGGCATCGTTTGGTACGAAAGCTAATTTCCGTTTTGCCTAATAGCTACACCGAAGGCTATTCAAAATATCTGGTGAACGGAAGAGCGGTTAAGGATTCCATAGCCCAAATCGCAAAACGATGCGCTTCGCTAAATGCGAGACTCGAGATCTTAATCCTTCCGGACACGACGGCAGATTTTCAAAACTATCCCTATTATCCCATTCACCAACAGGTCCGCCGTTGGGCGGATGAGCTAGGTATTCGAACGATAGACATGATGGACGAATTTGAGAAAATGCAGTCTACCGATCTTAGGACCGAAGGCGACGGCCACCCCAATGAAACCTACCACCACAAGGTCGCCCAAGTATTAGCCCGTGAACTCGAAACAACGCTAACGCTTCCCTAGGCCATATAATCTACGCATCGAATCAAGCTCTTACCCTTCCCTCTCCTGCTCTGGACCGACGTTACCTAAAGCAAAAATGCCAACGGTAGACAGATCTCCCAAAGTGCAATAATTTAGCTTCACTATTGAGGCCCCGGAAAGAAAGGACCCCCGTGATTCAGAACTACTTCACCGATTACCCCGAACGAGTTGAGCAGCTGACCAAGTATTGTGTCGTGAAGGACCTGGCCCTTCCGCTTGAAGAAGCGTTTGGTGAAAAGGACTTCTACAAGAATTCCGAAGAAGCTTTTGAATTTTACATGAGTGCCCTCTCTGAAGTTGGCCGCATTTGCGCCAAAGAGATTCGCCCGACCGCAGACGAAATCGATCGCATCGGAACGAAGATGATCGATGGGAAAGTTGTCCTTCCCGAAAAGCTGATCGAGAACATGAAAAAGATTACCGAGCTAGGGATCTTTGCTGGTCCTATCGCCAGAAAGTACGGCGGCTTTAATACTCCCCGAAATGTTCAGTACATGATGCTCGAGATGTTTGGACAAGCTTGTCCCAACACCGCACTTACTATCGCCGCTTACTCGATGGCGACATTCATCGAAAAATGGGGAACCGAAGCGCAACGCAGTCTTTATCTCCCGAAGATGTTAACCAATGAGTGGCAAGCCTCGATGGCTTTGACCGAGCCGGGAGCTGGCTCTGACTTAGGAAAATTGCGGTCCACAGGCAAAAAGAGCGGCGACCACTGGGTCGTAAACGGTACCAAACAATTTATCACCAGCGGACAGGGGACTTTTACCTTCGCTCTCGTGCGAACCGATCCCACTAGCATGGGACTAGCTGGACTTTCGGTCCTTATCGTCCCCCACGAGCTTGAGGGAAAAGAGAATTACAAGGTCGCAAAGATCGAAGACAAAGTCTGTCTCCACGCTTCGCCGACTTGTGAACTGCTTTTCGAAAATTCTGTTGGCTACCTTCTTGGACCCGAAGGCGATGGCTTTAAGGTCATGGCTGATCTTATGAACGAAGCGAGACTTGCGATGTCGGCACTAGCCGTAGGCATTGCCGTCGGAGCGCTTCAAGAAGCCAAAGATTACGCGCAAACGCGAACGACCATGGGTAAGCCCATCATCGAACATCCGATGGTGGCTGACATGCTTTACGAAGCGGAGATCGAAACACGGGCGATGCGAGCGCTTGTTATGGAAGCTTCTGCATCGCACGACAGACTTCGTATCGCCGAAGCCAAAGGCGATGTGAAAGAGATCAAGCGCTGGAAACGGCGCTACCGAAGATTAACACCGCTTTGTAAGTACTACTGTTCCGAAAAAACGATCACCATCGCCAAAAACGCGGTTCAAATTTTCGGCGGTTACGGCGTATGTCGCGACTACCCTGTCGAACGGCTTCTTCGCGAAACCATCATCTATCCTATTTATGAAGGCACTTCGCAAATTCAGTCCCTCATGGTGTTAAAAGACACCCTTAAAGACGTCGCTCAACAAGCGACCGGCTTTTTAGGATCTTTGGCCGGAGCTTGGGCAGAATCTCTAGTTACCCGAGACCCCGTGAAAAAAGCGGTCCTTCAAGCGCGCAATGAGCTTAACCAAGGCATTCGCACTATTCTGACCAGCATCCTTAAGGATAAGTTTAAGTCCGACATTGAAGCTTTGAGACAAGACAAGATTCGCGACTTCCTAAAAGAGTTCTCCTTGAAGCTTTTAAGCGAAAAGACGGATTTGAGCTTCCCGTTCCTTTGGGCGGAGAGATTCACCCGAATCACTTGCGACTACTATTCCTTGAAATCGATGGCCGATCATTACACGCCTGGGGATACCGAGCGGGAGAAATGGATCTTGGAGTTCGCGGCCTTAGCGATTCCTCGCATGCGGCTTGAGAATGAATATATGGTCAATCGCTTGCCCTCTACGATGGATTACATAAAGCAATTCGTCGGGAACAAGGCATAAGAAAGCTTAAGGACACTCTTTTCGCACTTAGTCGCTGCCAGGGCCCTTTATCCCCATTGCAGAATGAGCTATCAGTTCCGGCTCGTCTGAAACTTAGATAAAGAATGGAACGGGGATCAATGAAGAAAATCGGACTCGTCGGCGGCCTGAGTTGGCATTCAACCATCGAGTATTATCGGCAAATCAATGAACGCGTCTGCGACAGACTGGGCGGACACCATTCGGCCAAGATTATCTTGGAAAGCGTCGACCAAGCGGAGTTCCAAGATCTCGCTGATTCGGATCCCAACGAAGTGGCGGCCGAAGCCCTCATTGTAGACGCCGCTCTACGACTAGAAGCCGCCGGTGCTTCCGTCATCGCCCTTTGCGCCAATGGCGTACATCGCTTTGTTCCTCAACTTGAAGCCGCTTTGAAAATCCCTATCGTTCACATTGTGGATGCCACCGCCATTTCGATTAAAAAGCGCGGGCTAAAGACCGTAGGTGTTTTGGGGGTTAAAAAGACAATGGAAGGCGACTTCTACCCTACCCGCCTTAAGGAATTTGGAATTGATTCGCTCGTGCCACCAGTCGAAGATCAAGCTACCGTCCACGAAATCATCATGACGGAATTGATTCACGGAGAGATCAAAGATTCTAGCCGCCGAGTGCTTCAACAGATCATTGAACGTCTTCATGACGAAGGCGCCGAAGGCGTCGTCCTGGGATGCACGGAGCTTCCGCTCATTTTGACTCCCGATGATTTGGAAATGCCGTCCTTTTCAACGACTGAGATTCATTGCGAAGCGATTGCCGAGAATGTACTCGACTAGCCCATTCGAATCGTCAACTCTTCCTAAATTCAGAAGAATTTGAGTGGCTGTAAGTATTTGATATTACTTAAACTTATAAAATAACCCTTGATAATCCTTACGCTTTCGCGTATAAATTGACACCTCGCATTACTTCGGTTTCAAAAAACACAAATTTCTCGGGGGAGAAAAGCATGGGCGTTAAGTCGATCGCACGGTTGGGTTTTGTCTTGCTCGCGGCACTCGGTTTCTCGATATTGGCCCAAGCTCAGGAGCCAACCATAGCGCTTACCCAACTACAGCAGATTGAAGCGATCCAAACAGTGCTTGTCGACACGTTAAGCAACATCGAGGTCTCTAATGTCGATCAGTCTGCCTCAGCCAGAGCTAACCGGCTGTCGCTCGGAAAAGGTTATCTAACCAAAAAGCTGCTTTCGAGTACCGATAGCCAAACGGACAAGACCTATAGCCAAGCTAGTCTGCTGTTGTCGGGCTTGACCCTTCTCAATCAAAAAAACTGTAAGTTGGTGGTTCGTGAGCATACCAACGATAAAATTAGCGGGCGTAGGTTCGAAGTTCCCTTTGGCTACGACCAAGTGGCAAATGCCGTGGGAGTTCGTTTTGAAGAACAATCCGATGAATCCTATAAATTTGTAGAAGTGTTTTCGGAAAATCCTGACACTACAAAAATCATCGTTTCATACCCCGATTTCGACGAGTTGCAATTCGCCGCCCAAGGCATGTCGATTCAAGCAAACGAAAATTCAAAAACACCCACAGGCAACCCTTCCCACACTTCCGGAATTGGCTATGCAAGTAGCGACGCTAGCGTATTCGCAGTTGCGGCATGGGGCGCTCGCGCCGATTACTCCGCTCGCTGCTTTAAAAAGTAATTCTTATTTGCCTTCCACCAAGCGAAAAATTCTTCCGTCGTAAGAAGCGACGAGGATCTCTCCCTCAGCATCTTCGCCAAAAGAGCTGATGGGAAGTTTCGAATCGAGGAGCTCCTCATTTTTCACAGAGCGCTTCTGCGCTTCGTCTAGCGTTAGCCCCCAAATTTTTCCACTGCCATAGTCGGCGTAGATATAAAGCCCTTGAAGCGAGGAAATTTTGGAACCTCGGTAGACGTAACCACCGGTTACACTATTGGAACCGCCATCGTGCTTATACTCCCACAGGGGCAAGGTTAATCCTGAAGCGTCACAGGCCTGGGGAGGGGAGAAACAGTGTTTCGCCTCCATCGTGTTCCAACCATAGTTTTTTCCCAGCTCGATGCGATCGATCTCTTCATAAACGTCTTGGCCCACATCAGCCGCAAATAGAGCGTTTGTTTTTCGATCAAAACTAAATCGCCATGGATTGCGTAACCCAAGAGCAAAGATTTCGGGACTTCCCCCGCCTTTGGCGAAAGGATTATCGGAAGGGATCGAATATAAGGTCTTGCGATCACTATCGGGCTTATCGACATCGATTCGTAAGATCTTTCCTAGCAGGGCGTTTTTATTTTGGCCGTTGCCGTGAGGATCCGCACGCTTTCCGCCGTCTCCCATTCCGATATAAAGAAACCCTTTCGCATCAAACGCGAGTTGGCCGCCCTTATGATTGGTATACGGCTGATGAATACGAAGTAACTCCTTCTCAGCGGCCCCAGGAGCAAATTCGCTAATCACCGTCCAAATATTTGAGGGAGGAGTGCCTGTCTCCTTATCGACTCGAATGTCGTAGTCGACGTAGTACTTCCCGTTTTGAGCAAACTTTGGATGAAAAGCGACGGAGAGCAGTCCCATCTCCCCGCCCGAAGCGACTTTTGATTCTATATTTAAGAAAGGTTTGGGTAAGGGCTTGCCGTTTTTAAATCCCCGAATCGTTCCGGCTTGCTGAACCACGTACAAAGTTTCTTTATCGTTGGGAGCTACCGTAACAAACGTTGGCTCCTGGATGCCTTCGGTAATGAGTGGCTGAAGCGCTAGCTTCGCATTCGCGGAAGTGCTGATAAAAAAACACACGAGTAGAATCCAATTTTTTGACTGCATGAAGGAAAGCTAAATCAAAAAACTAGCTTAGGCCAGTGCTATGGTGGCTGCGCGCGAGTTGGCCGTGCCTGTTAGTCACCACCCGTCCCCAATTCCAACGCACAACTCCCCACTTTTTCTTCCCGTCCGCACTTTCGATTTAAATTTTTTTTCAAAAAAAAACAAGATACCTCTCAATATCTAATGAACTAGCTTTCTCCGTAAAGCTAAGGACCAACTGCCGGAGACCATTCAGAGTAAGACAGATAGCTTCCAACTCCTGGGAATGGCCTTCGCACTCCACCGAAACGCTTTTTAATATTCAGTCTCGGGATTCACCACCATGTAGAAAGATAAAAGCCACATTGAGCGAAGCGACCCCGAAAGAAAAACACGCTCCGAAAGCTCAATCACATTCCTCGGTGAAGGTAATAGGGCGCATCGTGCAAATTAAGTTTGACAAATTTTTCTGCTATTTTTTTGGATTCCGCTTCGCCGCTCCGAGGAGGCTTATATGCCTCGTATATTGCGAATAAACGAGAGATGGAGGCTTCTTATTTATTTCTGCCCTTGGCCTTACCTTGATTTCCTCAGGAGCGCCACGGCGGGCACGCCAGGTACCCCAAAAAAGCCATGGTAAAATTTTTTTAAGAAAGAGAGGGCTCTATGGAAATTATTTCTTCAGAGGATAAAAATCTAATCCGTTCGATGAAAGAAGGGATGAAGCGGGAGAGAAAAGAACAAGCTCTTTTTATGAAGAAGTTAGCTGAAGTCGACCAAAGAAGGCTCTGGGCTAAAATGGCTTATCGTTCACTCTATGATTTTTGTTTGAAAGAGTTAGGGCTTTCGGAAAGTAGCGCGGCAAAGCGGATCCAGGTCTGCCGGGTGATTCAGAAGTTCTCTTTTGTATTGGAGCTATTGGAAAGTAACAAAATGACGCTGACTAATATCGCTGTCTTGGCTCCTTGTTTAACTGAAGCCAATGCAGAGGAGCTTTTTCACGAAGCTCAGGGACTAGGCCGATACCGAGTCGAAGAAATAAAATGTCGGTTTGTTCCTAAACCAGAGCCCAGGGATTCTATCACGCCGATCGCGAGAGTAATTGTCCAGGAACCTTCTCCGGCGAAGGTGACTTCTTCCTCTTTAGAAATACCTATTCCCGTTCAAGAAGTGACGCGAGTACGAATAAGTTATGTCGCCGATGACTCTTTGGTGAAGCAAATGCAAAGAGTGAAAGAGCTATTGGCCCACAAATTTCCCCAAGGACGCTTGGAAGACATTGAAGCGGAAGTGTATCGGTTTTACTTGGAGGCCCAGGAAGCAAAGCGGCAAAAGACTACTCGAAAGATTCAAAAACCTGAAGTCGTTAAACACACTAGATATACGCCAGTAGCAGTACAACGAGAGGTTATTCAAAGAGATGAGGCGAGATGCACTTTCCAAAGCTCGGACGGAAAGCGATGCGAGTCTACTTGGGGATTGCAAATCGACCATCGCTGGCCTTTTGCTCTGGGAGGGAGGTCGGACTTAGCTTCGAATCGGCGACTGCTTTGCCAAGCGCACAACAGGCTCGAAGCTCAACGAATCCTCGGGAGGAACGTGATGAACCGACCTCGAAATTTTGTCTCTGCCGAAAAATAGGCGACTCGGACCTAAATTATGGTTTTGGCGTGCTAACAAGAGTAGGCAGCGGATAACCCCGTTTCCGATCGATTTGGGCCACCCGCGGTTGATCTCAGGCGCATCGTCCGTTATCATTCTGGCTCACCTTTTCGGTACTGGGGGCCCCTTTGACTTTTTTTAAACTTCTTTTTTTGGGATTTCTTTTTCTATCACCAGCGCTTTCAGCGACCACATGCCTCGCGGATCGAGATTGCGCTTCAGAGGGGACCAACAAGTGTTGCAGCAAGTACGTGGACAGATACGACGTGCACACCTGTGTGGAGTGCAAATACTGCGGGGGCTTCCAAACTTGCACCAATCAGAACGGTCCAGGCCGCCAGCGCTGCGAGTCCGGGGTGGATTGTCTGGGCAAATGCGATGTTGGAAAAGGGATTTGCACCACTAACGGAACGGGAGGCCCCTGCAGCGATGATAAGGCGTGCAAGAATAAGGCTTGTGATCTTTCCAGCGGCCGGTGTGTTCTCGGGGGCACCGGAGTGTCCTGCAATGCGGACGGGGATTGCTCGGTAAAACGTTGCGCGGGAGCGAGCTGCGCTCCTGGCGGCACCGGACAGCCTTGCGAAAACGATGCGAAGTGCGCGGCTCTAAAGACTTGCAACGGACTGGCCTGCGTCAATGGCGAGTACTCCAATGTTTCCTGCCAGACCAACGCCGAATGTGCAAAAGTCACCGATCCCATCGACTACACTAAATGGAAGTATTGCGGAGCGGGCGGCACTTGTGCGGTGCTCCCTCCCGGCACGTATGCCAATGGGGCCTCTTCGTGCCTCGCCGACGCGGATTGTAAATACAAACGCTGTCAGATGATTGAAGACAAGGGTGTGGTAAGTGCGACTTGCGTTATGGGGGGCGGCGGTTACGACGGCGGACGCGTTTGTGGCACGGATGCGGACTGCAAAGCAACGACTTGTGGGACGGATCTTTATGCCGGGATATGCATGCAGGGAGGAGGTTCCAGTAATGCCAGTTGTTCTGAGAACGAGGAGTGCTTCCATAAGGTCTGCAATTCCCGTGACCGTCTATATTGTGACAAACAAAAGAGTCCGGGGCAGAACATGTGCGAGACCTCGGCAGATTGCGACAGGCCGGTAGAGACGCCGGTACCCACGGGGACTCCCACTTCGGTGCCGACGATGCCGACTCCACCCACACCGACTAGCACTCCTACGACAACTCCTACCGCGGCTCCATCAAGTACTCCTACGACAACTCATAGCGTAACTCCGACTCCCACGGGTACGGCCATCCCACAAACGACTCCAACGGGGACCAGCGTTCCTTTGCAAAGACGATCGCAGATGAAAAATTCTTCATCCCCTTATTGGCCGAGGGATTTCGTGGCGAAGTTGGAAGGGAACGCATTTCACGAGCCTAAATTATTACCGGCGGAGAAGGCTTTTAAGCTCCTAAGTAAAGTGGACGCTTCGCATGCTTCTATAGGAGAGCCGGAGGCTCCGATCCTGATCCATCTCTTCCAAGATCTGAAATGCTCGATGTGCAAAGCAGCGATGAGAGATATGTTCCCGCGCCTCAAAAAGGAATTCCTTGATACCGGCAAAGCCAGGTTGGTTTTCATGGATTTTCCGATGGGAAAAGAGGAGCGGATTCTAGCGGAAGCCTCTCGCTGCGCCAATGAGGAGCAACTCTATCTGCCATTCCTCGAGACTTCCTTCGCTAATCTGAAAGAAGGTGCCCAAGCCCTTAATATCCGGTTTGCCGAGCGTTTTGTCGGGAAGGTAGGCCATGCTTTTTCAACTTGTGTCGAGGCCAAAAGATACGAGGAGTCAGTGCGGGCGGATCTCCTGCTGGCGGCGCAATTGGGTGTAAATGGAACGCCGACCTTTTTCCTTAATGGAAAGGCTTTTGTCGGGGCACAGCCCTTTGAGAATTTACGAAAAGCCTTGCTCGTAACCAAACCCCGCCCCCAAATCTTAGGCTCGCGTCGAAAAGGTGGGCGTCGGGGGAAAGAGAATGTCCGGACTGAAGGGACTCAGCGCTGATAAGGCGACAGAGGAACGGAATCCAATTTTTAGCTGGCAGTCATAATGGCTAAATCAAAAAACTAGCTTAGGCCAGTGCTATGGTTTTGGCGTGGGAACAGGGGCAGGAACCGGCGACCCATTGAAAACGGTACCGGGTTTTGCATTACTCTCATCATTCTCGCTCCCTGACCCAATCACAGGATCTGCCGGAGGAATCTTCCAAGGATCCAAAGTCCCTTTTCGCACCTGTTCCATTTGATCACGCATGAGAGCGATCTTGGCATTGGCAGCATCTACCATCTGCTGAACGGCTCCAAGCA
Source organism: Bdellovibrionota bacterium (assembly GCA_038325205.1). Taxonomy (GTDB): domain Bacteria; phylum Bdellovibrionota; class FAC87; order UBA2466; family UBA2466; genus JBBQIT01. The sequence goes on along the minus strand of JBBQIT010000068.1, from coordinate 36 downwards.
TCGCTACGTGGGCTTGCTGAAACGGTTCGAAGGAGT
>JBBQIT010000067.1:0-11782 GCA_038325205.1 Bdellovibrionota bacterium | reverse complement strand
TGGTGGATCCTACAGTGTGAATTCACTCGTGAAACTTTTAGGCGGACCGGTCACTCATATTCCCAAGCGTCCTGGGGAACCCGACTGCACTTTTGCCGACATTGCCAAGATCAGATCCAAATTGGGTTGGGAGCCAAAAATTAAATTCGAGGACGGCGTTCGAGAGCTTTTGAAATCGATCGACCTCTGGAAAGATGCTCCGGTTTGGTCTCCGGATGACATCAAAGAGGCGACCAAAGACTGGTTTAAATATCTTTCTCGCTAATCCTTCCCGTGCTGCGGAAGAATAGCACCAACTTCTTTCATTTCCCTCTTGTTGTACGACTCTCAAAATTGTACGACTAACACTTCAAGCCAAAAAAAGGGGAGTGGAGAGTGTTGGGACTTTTTCAACTTCGTGCGGCTTGGGGGAAACGCTTATTTGGGATTACTGGTCTAGCCCTGGTGGTGCTGTCCCATACCGCTTCGGCAGGGGGCCTATCCACATTTATTAGCTGGACGTGCGGGCTCTTAACGACGTCTCAATCTCGCTACGTCTACACTCAAGATGACCCTAATATTTATTCCCCTCAGGATTTTTCGGTTCTGTCGCTGCATGGCGACTATCACAGGATTGGGTCCACGTACGTGAGCATTCAATCCGCCCTGGCTAACTTGGTAGCGCAGTCCTACCGCGATGGCCTTTCTCCCCAAGATATTTTGGATTCTGTTGCGGAACAGATGGCTTTAGTCGTGAATGAGTTTGGACAACGTGAAGTATATTCAGAGCGACATTTTGCAGAGAAGCGCACTTTCGAATTAGAGACTACGTTGTGGCGAGCTCCGGCCGAATTAAGAACCTTGTCAGTATCGCCTGAATTAAAAGTGGAACTAGTCGATCGCTTCGCTGCTGAGTTTGCCCACGTGGAACAAAGAACAGGCATTCAACCACGAGTGAACGCCAGAGCGTGGGCCGACTCCATGGTAGCTTACCAAAAGTTTTGGCACCAATCTCTGGATCACGATTCTCGAATCGTCGCCGTGAGCTATCGAATAGTATTGAGTCAGCATAAAGATATTCTGTTTACCCTTCATGCCCAACCCGAGCGAATAGAGCCGATTATGGAAGATCTCTTTTTGAGACTTTCTAACGTAAGGTATAGAAGTGGGGAAAAGAAAGAGATGCGCGAATTTCTTTTTAATGCCTATTGGAGCTTCTTGATGGTGGCGCCGTATGCGGAAGGTAATACTGAAATTGCGGCACCGTATTTTGCGGGGATTTTTCTAGCGGTCACGGGGGAAAAACTGAAGGTTACTTTGCCGATCTATCAAATGATTAAAAGCTCTCGCATCTCTCGAAAGGAATTTATCGAGCGAATGGAAACTGAGTTCCAGCACAATCTCTTGAAAGCTAAAGGCAGGGTTAGCCGGCGCGCTTCGCGGTAGTGGGAGTGGTGTGCGCTAAATTTGCCCCGACGCGGTACATTCGGGCAATTAACCAATCGGTAAAACGAGGAAACCAGTAATTTAGATGATGAGCGACAGACGCTCTCATTCCTAAAACCACTCTATCTTTGTTCCCTTCGATAGCTTTTAGGAATTGGTGACCGATTTCGGAAGCACTCTTTCCATGAAAGGGAGGAAAGTGAAGCGGTTCGGTTCCTCGGTGAACGGTCGAGTCGTGAAACCCCGATGTCACAGGACCCGGTGAGAACATCATTACCTTGATGTTTTCTCTATAGAGTTCCACCCGAAGACTATCCGTGAAAGAAAGCAAGGCTGCTTTCGCAGCACAATAAGGGGAGACAAAGGGCAGGGCACGCCGGGCAACCCCTGACCCCACGTTTACAATAAGACCTTGGCCTGCGGCTCTCATTTCGGGCAACACTTGTTGAGTAAGGGAAACGGGTGCTGAGAAGTTTACTTTCAGACAGCGCTCGTAATCTTTAGCGGGGATATCGTCGATTCGTCCACTTACCGCATAACCCGCGCAGTTCACCAATATGCCTAGCGGCTTACGGTCGTTAAAAAGGGCACGAGTCCGCTCGATCACCCCTGCCACTTCAGTATCAACCGCAAGGTCTGCTTGAAGAGCCCGCATGCGGCTTTGCGCGCCAGCGGAGGCCTCCCGAATCACCTCGTGCAGTTTCGATTCACTTCTACCCACGAGAATGACTTCGTAACCTTTTTCGGCCATCTCGACCGCCAAAGCTTTTCCAAGACCTGATGAGGCCCCAGTAATCAGGGTACGTTGAGTTTTCATGGTTAAGCGTCCAGGTGAAAGCGCGAGTCGCGATTTAGATCTTCAGTTAGAAGATCTAATAACGGACGATTCTCTTCTAAAAGCTGCGCAAGCGTTTCGTTGTGGTAGACGTCCACGTCTTCCACAGACATTAAATGGGCTTCGAGAACTTCAAACCGCATCGTCTCGGCTAAATTAGCAAAGCGGGCGGCGAAAGTGTTTAGTACTTCCTCCCAGTCGGCAGGACGGGCCTTACTAAAATCGGCAGGCGTAAAATTAATCCCTTTACGTTTGGTCTCGCAGATAAAAAGAAGAGCAAGTAGCTGCCGTGAATTTAAGGATTGAGCCAAAAAGTTATCTTCGGACATGTTTTCAGACCTTCGATAGCAACTTTACGGTTTGTTCCATAGAGTTTTGGGAAAGCGCCGTTTTACACACAGGGCAGTAATTGTCCGTGCTCAGTCGTTCACCGCAGAAACAGATCATCCCGATGGCGCGTGCCGGGCTCCCCACAACTAAAGTGTGAGGGGGGATATCTTTGGTGACTACCGCACCCGCTCCGACCATCGCAAATTCTCCGATGGTCACTCCGCAGACGATGGTCGCATTGGCGCCAATGGTCACTCCGCGTTTCAGAACCGTGGGAAGAAAATGAGTCCCCCCGCGTTTTAGAAAAGCACGAGGCTTAAAGTCATTCGTGAACACGGCATAGGGTCCTACGAAAACGCCGTTCTCGAGCGTAACGCAATCCCAAACAGCGACTCCGTTTTTGATCGTACAATTATCGCCGATAATCGCTTTGCTTTCGATGAAGCTATGCGCGCAGATGTTGCAGTTCTTGCCGATTTTGGCGCCCTTGAGGACTTGGCTAAAGCCCCAGACGCGAGTTCCCTCGCCGATATCCGTCGAATCGCAAATCGCACGTTCGTGAACAAAGAATTTTTCGGTTAAGTGGCTCATGCGAAGTAGGATTTTACCTGTTCAGCCACGAACTGAATTTCTTCAGCCGTAAGCGTTGGGCACATGGGTAAAGAAAGTCCGTTCGCCGCCCAGTCCTCGGCATTGGGGAAGTTTTCCTTCGCGAACGATTGATCTGCAAATGCTGGCAATTGGTGAATCGCTTTGGGGTAGTGAATTCCCGTTTCGACTCCGCGATCTTTTAAATAAGCTTGAAGGTCCAATCGATCGTCTACGCGAACGGCGTAAATATGATAAACGTGTTTAGCTCCAGGTGCTTCAACGGGAAGCCTTAGCCCCGAAATTCCAGTGAGGAGCTCTTTATAACTTTTCGCTACGTTTCTTCGAGCTTCGGTCCACTTATCGATATATTTCAATTTTACGTTAAGCACGGCCGCTTGAAGGTTATCCAAGCGGGAGTTGCATCCTACGTAATCGTGAACATATTTTTTTAGTCCACCCTGATTTCCGAAAGCACGGCAAAGGGAGGCCAATTCGGCATTTCTACTCAAGACGCCACCGGCATCTCCAAAAGCACCAAGATTTTTTCCAGGGAAGAAGCTGAACGTCGCGATATCTCCCCAGTGTCCAACGGGCTTTTGTTTCCACGTCGCTCCGTGAGATTGAGCGGCGTCTTCAAAAATTTTGATTTTGTGACGATCGGCCAGAGCTCGAATCTCGTCCATCGCCGGCATTTGACCGTAGAGATGGACGGGCGCTAGCAACTTCGTTTTGGAAGTGATGGCTTTTTCCATCGCTGGGATATCGATAAGGCAGGTGTCGGCCGTGACATCGACCAATTTCACTTTAACGCCGGCTTGGACCAAACCTGCCGCCGTCGCTACGTAAGTCATTGCGGGAACGATGGCTTCGGCCCCATCTCCAAGGTTTAAGGCTCTTGCCGCCAGGGTAATGGCATCTGTCCCATTGCCCGCCCCGACCACATGATTGCCTGGGCCTACCCAGTCGGCGAACTTCTTTTCGAAGGTAGTTACCTCTTCACCCCCGATAAAAGCGGCATTTTCCATGACTCGGGTCATGGAAGTCAGGAACTCTTCCCGGTGGTCTGAGAACAATTTCTTGAGATTTAGAAAAGGGACGGTCTTAGTCATAGCCTTAGATCCTTTGGGTTTTCTCGACTCAGTCAGACGAAAAAAGTAGCCTTTAGGGTACCCCTCCAGAGTATCACCGAGGCTAACGGCCCGTCCACGATTTGACGAGATGGAAATTGATTTTATCCCCAAACTTTCATAGCCTGTACCCCTCATGATGAACACCCCATACGGCGACCAATCTCAGGCCTTAAAGACCCAGCTCGAAAAGGGCGGAAAGCGAAGCCCATTCTGGATTTGCGGCCCTTGTGTGATCGAAAGCCGAGATGTTTTGGCGACTGTGGCGGAGCGCGTAAAAACCATCTCCGAAAAGCACCAAATTCCCGTCGTCTTTAAAGCCTCTTTTGACAAAGCGAACCGAACTTCGGTCTCGAGTTTCCGGGGGCAGGGAATACAAGAGGGGCTTAAAGCACTTCAATGGGTGAAGCAGGAGTTTGGTCTCCCCATTCTGACTGATATTCATGAAAGCTCACAGGCTGCGACCGTCGCTGAAGTGGCCGACATTCTCCAGATTCCGGCTTTTCTTTGTCGGCAGACGGATCTTTTGGAAGCGGCTAGTCACACCGGGCGATTGGTGAATATTAAGAAGGGCCAGTTTGTTGCGCCTTCGAACGTCAGTCAGATCTTAGCGAAACTAGATAATTTCAAAGCTTCCGGTTACTGGATTACTGAACGAGGAGTCACTTTTGGTTACCAACGACTCGTCGTCGATTTTGCGGCTTTTCCGGAAATGGAATCGGCTGGGGCTTCGATGATCATGGACATCACCCACTCCGTCCAGCTTCCAGGGGCTGAGGGTGGGGGAGTCACGGGCGGAATTAGAGACGCCATTCCTTATTTGGCTCGCGCCGCTGCTGCGGTGGGAGTAACAGGATTTTTCGCGGAAACGCATCCAAAACCTGCCGAATCTAAATCCGATGCGGCGAACGCTTGGCCACTCTCGAAACTCGAAGAGTTGATGGTGATGACAAAAAGGATCGCAGAGGCTTCTCACTCATGAACTCAGATCTTCTACTGATTGGTCGACGAGCGATTGAAAAAGAGGCGGCAGCTTTAGCCGCCTTTGGGCCAACCCTCGACGAGAGTTTCGTGAAAGCTTGTGAACTAGTCTTTGCCTGCAAAGGCACCATTTTAATGACTGGCATGGGTAAGTCGGGCTTAGTCGCTAGAAAATGGGCGGCGACTTTGGCCAGCACCGGGACGAAAGCTTATTTTATCAATCCCGCAGAAGCTCCCCACGGAGATTTAGGAATTTTGCATTCGGACGATCTTCTCATCGCTTTGAGCTATAGCGGCGAAACCGAAGAGTTGGGTTATGTCCTTCGACACGCGAAAGAGCTGGGAGTTCCGACGATAGGGGTAACCGCGAACGCTACGAGTTCTTTAGCGAGACAAACCTCGTTGCTCCTTTCGGTTCATGTTTCCGAAGAAGCTTGTCCTTTGGGTCTAGCACCAACGACTTCCACGACTTTGATGATGGCTTTAGGTGACGCGATTGCCGTAACTTTAATTCAGATGCGCGGTTTCACTGAGAAAGATTTCGCAAGATTGCATCCGGGCGGCTCCCTCGGCCGAAAATTATGGCTTCGGGTTGAAACCTTAATGCATGCTGGCCAAGGATTGCCCAAAGTGGCGCCGACCGAGAAGCTTGCAAACGTTTTGATGGAAATAACCCAGAAGCGTCTTGGCCTTGCCGTGGTAATGGACCAAGAAAAAATTCAGGGCATTATTACCGACGGAGATCTCCGTCGGTATTTTCAACGTACGGCAGTTAGTGCGGAAAGTATCGCCACTGATCTCATGACGACAAATCCCAAAACGATTTCCTCCAAAGCACTGGCCGTAGAAGCGCGAGAAGTGATGGAGAACAATAAAATTCATCAACTTCTTGTAGTGGATGCTGGCGGCTTACTGGTCGGCGTAGTTCACTTGCAGGATCTGCTTCGCGCTAAGGTGCTATGAATTCTCGCCCCGCTATCTTTCTCGACAGAGACGGAACCATCATTGAAGACCAGCACTACCCCAGAGATCCCGGGAAGGTCATGTTCTGTCCTAACGCTTCAGAAGGAATGCGCTTGATGATGGACAAAGGGTATCTCCTTTTTGTCGTTAGCAACCAGTCTGGCGTTGGACGAGGCATCATCAAGGATTTTGAATTCAATTCGGTTCATCAAAGGTGCGCTGAAATTTTGCAGAAGGCGAAAATCGAAATTGCGGAATTCCTCTATTGTCTGCACAAGCCCGAAGACGAGTGCGCTTGCCGAAAACCCAAAACCGCGCTCGTTCCTAAAACTTTCAAAGGCGTCACTCTCGATTGGACTCTTAGCTTTATCGTTGGCGATCGAGAAAGTGATCTCCAATTAGCGGACAACATGGGCGCCCAGGCGGCTTTGGTTCTTACCGGAAAGGGAAAAGCAACTGCCGAGGCTTTTGCTCAATCTGGGGAGACTTCCCGCTATCTTATCTGTGACGACCTGCTCGATTTCGCTGAATCTCTATCGCCTACCAATTGATACGAAATCACGACAGTTCTGTCTAAATGTTTGAGCCTAATACCGCCCAAATTAAGTTCACCCCTGTCTAGTAAATGTTCAATTATCCTCATATTTTGACTATGTGCGTCAAAGTCGGTAAAATTTAGAAAGTAGCTTCTTAATTAGTTCGAGAATTCAAAAAGGGTTGGGGCACGATGGTACGTTGGCTTGGCGTAGCGACCATAGTCGTTATTGCCGTTGGTTTTGTGATCTACTTGGGGTCAGAGGGGAAGGGGCCGTCACAAGGTTCTCCTTCTACTTCAGCGTCCTCGTCATCCGTTTCTCATTCTAGCGCTAATGACGAAATCGCGAAAATTTCAGTCCTTCCTCCTCATCGCAATCTCATGTCCGTAAATCCTGTTGCTGCCCCACAGGAGGGTGCCGGGGTCGTTCAGGATTCCATTACCGCACGCGATAGATTCATTGCGGCTCGGGAAGCAAAACATAAAATTTACGAAAGCTTTCGGGCGAGTGAGAACCGGGTCGGTTTTAAGCAGGGAGGGCATTCGTTCGAATATCTTCCTCGCGTATGGGCGGTTCCCCAAGGCCATTTTCAAGCAGCCGAAGGAGCCTCTGAACTCGAGTCGGGATTCGGATACACCTTTTTCTCGGTCGGCGAGGGAAAGGGAGCTCCTGAAGGGGCATTGCCAGTGGTGCTCTCATTAGACCAGCAGCGGTTAGCCGTTGTGACTGGGGCACTCTCTATCAATTTTAAAGGCGATGACGTCGCCCAAGCGATAGCTCGGGATTTTAGTCTCCAGCTCGTTGAATCTTTCGATGATCTTAAACTAGCTTTTTATCGTAGTGGCCAAAAAGAGTTCTCCTCCCTGCTCCAATTATTGACCTCGGTGACTGCCGACGGTCGAGTGGCAACCGCGAAACTTCAGATTGTGGAGACTCAATATGTGCCCCGGTAATCGTAATCATAAACGCTATGTCCTTAGCGCGCTTCTTCTCTTGCCACTACTGACCGGTTGTTTGGGCGACAGCGCCTCGACTACAAAACGAGCGGCGGTGTTGCCTCCATCCATCCTTCGGGAGGATTACCCCTATTCTTATACTCCGACGCAACTCGCCGGTTACACTTACTCGGCGACTAATATTCCGGCGTGGGCGACATTGGATCCTGCGACGGGAAAGCTTTCGGGCTGTCCGACCGACGGCGGGACTTTACCCGACATCGAAATTTCGGCGACCAAAGGCACCACTGTTAAAAAAGTTGCTACGATTTCTCTCAGTATTGCGGGAGATCCTTTAGTCCGCTTGTCCTGGCATTTAGGCAATACCGGACAGACGGGATTTGCGACGAACCCCGGAACTCCTGGCGAAGATATGAAAGTGCGCGAAGCGCTTTGCGATGGGGCCACCGGAGCTGGCGTTAAGATCGCTGTCTCCGACACTGGCGTTGAGATCGGTCACGAAGACTTACAAGGCAATGTGATTGCAGGCGCTTCGAAGGACTATAACGCTTCAAGCCCCTATTTCGGTAATCCCGCTGCTAGCGCGAATTTAGCGGAAGGGCAGCATGGCACTGAAGTGGCCGGTATCGCTGCTTCTGTCGCCGGAAACAATATCGGAACTCACGGCATCGCGCCTAGTGCGGGGCTCGCGGGTTTGAACTATCTCTCTTATCAAAACGTTCCTGGCGTCGAAATCGACCAGCTTCAAGGCGACTATGACGTTTTTAATGAGAGCTGGGGGCCTGGCTTTAGTGCCGCTGCAAACGATCCGGTCGGGTTCGTCCCTTTCGATGACCCTAACTACTTGGCTGCGCTAAAATCGGGGGTTACCAATGGCCGACATGGAAAGGGATATTTGTATGTCCGAGCTGCCGGTAACGATTACTTTTATTCCAATCTAAAAGCGACCGTGCCTTATGCGTGGCGAGCTCGAAACGCTTGTATGGAAATGGACAATTCCAATCCCTACGTAGTCATTGTAGGTGCTACGAATGCCAAAGGGAAAAAGTCGAGTTACTCGTCGACAGGTTCTTGTCTCTGGATCGCAGGCCTCGGAGGCGAGTTTGGATATAGTCGAACGGTGACTGGAGCCTTTCCGCTTTACGGAGTAAATGATCCCGCCATAATCTCAACTGATTTTTCGGGTTGTTCCAAAGGTTCGGCCATCACGCCTTTCGCTGCCGCGCCAAATCCTTTTGAATCAGGCTCGGTGGCAGCCAACGCCTCTTGCAACTATAGCGCGACGATGAACGGAACCTCTTCAGCCACTCCTTCTATCGTAGGAGTGATTGCTCTAATTCTTGAAGCTAATCCCAATCTTTCTTGGCGTGATGTAAAGGACATCTTAGCGAAGACCGCTATCAAAATCGATGCGACGACGCCTCCATTGCAAAACGGTTTAGATCCTTTGGGATACCTTCCCGATGCGGGATGGGTCACCAACGCTGCAGGCTTTTCCTTTAATAACTTTTATGGTTTTGGCAGAGCCAATGCTCAAGCTGCCGTGGCGATGGCGAAGACTTATGTTTCCCAAATGGGCACGCAGGTTCAGACGACTAACGCTGCGGGCGTTTGGAAGTATACTCGTACGGTGAATTTGGCGATTAACGACAACAACGTTACCGCCCCCACCGCTGTCGATAACATCACGGTCACCGAAAACCGAATTATTGAAAACGTTCAGATTCGAGTTTCGGTTACGCACCCCTTTTCCGGAGATATAGGCATCGAACTCATCTCGCCTCAGGGAACTAAGAGCACGATGCTCAATACCAATAACGCCAACAACACGGCAAATCTTGCTGATGTGACCATCCTGAGCAACGCCTTCTATGGCGAAAGCTCTGTTGGCGTGTGGACTATTAGGGTCCTGGATGGGTTGGCGGGTCAGACGGGAAGTTTGACCAACTGGAAACTCAATATTATCGGGCACTAACGAAGCCTGGGCCCCCCCTTAAACCCCCTGAGTCCGCTATTGCATAAATATCCAATTGATCTATTCTGTTAGGCCAGATCGCCCACATAAACAGAACTACAAGAGAGCTTGTCCAGTATCGAGAAGTTCTAGCCAATCTTCTCTCCCAGCACCTTAAGGTCAAGTATAAGCGCACGTCTTTGGGGTATATTTGGTCGCTTTTAAACCCCGTCTTGCAGCTTTTGGTGCTTACGGCTGTGTTTTCCCATGTCGTTCGGTTGGGGATGCGCGACTACACACTTTTTCTCTTTTCGGGCTTACTCGCTTGGACTTTTTTTTCGAATACCGTAACCTCCGCCTCGGTCTCGCTGCTTGAGAACGAAAACTTTATTAAGAAAGTCTATCTTCCCAAGGTTATTTTTCCTTTGTGCAAGTTGCTGCTTTGTGGAATCGACTTTTTATTCTCTTTAGCCGCATTGAGCATCCTCGCTATCTTTTTAGGTTTTAAATTTTATGCTTCAGTAGTTCTCTTGCCGCTGGCCATGCTCAACTTCGCTGCTTTTGTTTTAGGCTGCTCTTTAATCGCTTCGGTGGTTACCGTATTTTTTCGAGATACTCAGTACTTGCTGACTGTTTTCCTAAACTTGCTTTATTTTCTAACGCCCATCATCTACCCGGCGACAGCACTTCCTGAGAGTTATCAAAAATGGATGGCGCTGAATCCCATGACAATCCAGGTTAATCTATTCCACAAGATTTTATACTTTGGCACTTTCCCTACAGCGGCAGATTGGCTGCCAGCCATTGCTATGTCGGCAGTCACCTTGTTCGGGGGACTAGCCATTTTAATGTCAGTTGAGGACGAAGTCGTTTTTCGGATGTGACATGGAAACTTATATCACTCTAAAAAATGTTTCGGTCCGATTCAGAACCTACTACGGCTCGAGTTCTGGCTTAAAAGAAGCCGTCATGAGAAAGCTTCGGCCGCCCCAATGGATAAAGCAGATCCCCGCAGCAAAAAAAGAGTTTTGGGGTCTTAAAGGCATCGACCTCGACCTTAAAGAAGGCGATAGACTTGGCATCATTGGGCGCAATGGAGCCGGCAAAAGCACCCTTCTTAAAGTGATTAGCCGCATCTATCGACCTACCGAAGGATCTTGTGGAGTTTCGGGACGGATTGCTCCTTTGATTGAGATCGGAGCAGGTTTTAATCCAGAACTTTCCGGAAGAGAAAACGCTTATTTGAACGGATCGATCTTAGGAATTCCCCGGCGCGAAATAAACGAGCGAATGAATTCTATCGTTCGGTTTTCTGAACTCGAAGAATTCATCGACATGCCTATTAAGTATTATTCCACGGGAATGAACTTGAAGCTGGCTTTCACATTAGCGACTGAGATTCCTCCGGACATTCTAATCTTGGACGAACTTTATGCAGGTGGTGACGCCGCCTTTATTACTAAAGCGAACGTTCGCTTGCAGCGATTTGTCGACAGCTCAAAGATTTTAATTCTGGTCGCCCACAACCTGGAGTACGTCCAACAGTTTTGTAATCGAGTCATAGTTTTGGATCACGGCAAGATTGTTGCCCAAGGAGATCCCAAAGCAATGATCGAAAAATATTTAGATTTCTGTGCTGGTAACGCCAAGGCTTTTGAGGCAACCGCATGAATTTTTCCTTCGAACAACTACGAAACTTTCCCTGGGCGACGTTAGGCCGCCCCGAAGCGCCCGCTGAGTTTCTGACCAAGTGTCGGGAGCAGCGAGGTCGTGTTTCGTTTCTCAAGACACATCCGCTAATCACGTTAATTATACCCGTGACCGCAGATACGTTCTTAGACACCTTTTCTTTGACGCTTGAGAGCTTAAGGCTGCAAACCTATCCTTATTGGGAAGCGGTTTTTGTAGCGCCAGCCGATGGATCGGCAAAGCCGGTCGAAGTATTACTGAAGTCTCGAGGAGAAAGTCGGTTTCGTTGGGTAGAAGGGCAAGTCTCTGATGAGGCTGCCTTAAAGAATGAAGGCGTTGCTCGAAGTGCCGGTGAATGGTGGGGGCTATTGGACGCGGGCGATGTCTTAAGCCCC
>JBBQIT010000066.1:0-11787 GCA_038325205.1 Bdellovibrionota bacterium | reverse complement strand
GTCCGACGCATTTCTCGCTACAATGGAATTCAACCAACCATCGGTCTGGGGATCATTAAGCAACGGGGAACCAATGCGGTAGCCATCGGAGATGCGGTTAAGAAGAAGATGGGGCAGCTGGGAGACTTCCTGCCAAAGGGAATGCAGATGGGTATCGTGATGGATACCACCAAGTTCATTCGCGACTCCGTGAATGAATTAGGTACGACGCTCCTCATGGCAGTGCTTCTGACGTCTATTGTTTGTTATCTCTTTTTAGGAACGTGGAGCTCGGCGTTCAACGTAATCTTAGCGATTCCTGTCTCGCTGATTGGCTCTTTCATCGTGCTCCATTTCTTGGGCTTCACGGTGAACACGTTCGTCTTGATGGGGCTGTCTCTTTCTATCGGTATCGTGGTCGACGATGCGATCATGGTACTGGAAAATATTACTCGGCATAACGAGTTAGGGAAAAGCCGCGTTCACGCGGCATTAGTTGGCGCGAGGGAGATCACTGGTGCTGCGGTCGCTTCCTCCCTTGCGATTCTTGCGATTTTCGTTCCAGTCGTTTTCATGCAAGGGATTATCGGAAAGTTTCTCTATCAGTTCGGAATGACTCTTTCCGTTGCGGTTTTGATCTCTTTGTTGGAAGCGCTCACTCTAGCCCCCATGCGTTGCTCTCAGTTCTTGCAATTGGGCGGCGGCAATTTTGTGACGAAAGCCGTTAGTCGCTTCATGGATTACCTGGCTTCCGTATATAAGCGAGCTCTCATCAGTTGTCTTAATTGGAGATGGTCGGTAATTGCGGTCGCGTTTCTGATTTTCGGATCCTCGTTGTTCACCAGTCGAGCGATGCGCAAAGAATTTCTTCCGCCCCAAGATCAGAGCCGCTTCCTGCTTACCATTTACACGAAGATGGGCTCTTCACTGGCCTTTACCGATAAAGTCTTTCACGAGGCAGAAAAACTTTATAAGAGCCGTCCGGAAATTGATTCCTACTATGTCGCCGTGGGTGGTTTCGGCGGAGGCTTAGTGAATCAGGGGATTTCATTTATTACGATGAAAGAACCGAAAGTTCGTCCTGTCGCAGCCCCTTTCGTGAAAAAGGCGCCGACACAACAGGAGTTCATGGCTTACTTCCGTAAGGAGCTAGCGAAAATACCGGGCGTTGATCGCGCGGTACTTCTCGATCTTTCCCAAGGCGGATTTAGCGCTGGACGAAGTTATCCTATTGAGTTTGTAGTTCAGGGACCGGATTGGAAAAAGCTAGCTGATTATTCTCTCGAACTGAAAAAGAACATCTTAGCTTCGGGCTACATGGCGGATGTGGACAGTGATTTCAATCCGAACATGCCGGAGACCGAGATCATTCCGGATAGGCCTGCTGCTGCAGCTCACGGAATTAATATTGCGACCATTGCCCATAGTATTGCTTCGATGGTGGGTGGATTAAAATTACTTCCGAATAAGTACACGGACGAATCAGGTCATCGAGACGACATTCAGATTAAGCTGAAACCGGAAGAGAACCAAGTCGCTGCGGACCTGAGCCGAATTTATGTTCGAAACGTGTACGGCCAAATCGTCCCACTGACGAGTGTGGTTACCGTCAAAGAGGCGAGTACTTTACTTACGATCACTCGCTATAACCGAGAGCGCGGCATCAGTTTGTTTGGAAACTTTACTGCCGGGAAATCTCAATCTGAAGTCATCAACTACATTAAAAAGACGGCGAAAGAGATGTTGCCCGAGGGCTACCACATTACGATGTCGGGAAGTTCGGCGGCGTTCGATGAATCTTCGAACAGCCTTGTGGGAGCTGTCGTCTTGGGAATTTTCGTAGCCTTCATGGTCTTGGCAAGTCAGTTCAATAGCTTCATTCACCCGATCGTCATTCTCCTTGCGCTTCCGTTCAGTGTGACCGGAGCTTTATGGGCGCTGAAAATTACCGATATTTCGCTCAATCTCTACAGCGCCATCGGAATTTTGCTACTCATGGGAATCGTGAAGAAAAACTCGATTCTGCTCGTGGAGTTCACCAACCACAAACGTTCTGAGGGGATGAACGTGAAAGAGGCGCTGATTGACGCTTGCCCCGTGCGTTTACGTCCTATCATCATGACGTCGATTGCTACTATCTGCGGTGCGATTCCCTCCGCTCTGGCGAGTGGTTCAGGCTCGGAAGTGATGCGCCCTATGGCGGTGACTGTCATCGGGGGAGTGTTGGTTTCCACCTTCCTTACCCTCTTTGTGGTGCCTTGCGCGTACAGCCTATTCAGCAGATTAGAGAGCCATAAGCATCAAGACGAGCTCGATAAAGCACTATCTGCGCTTGGCGAAGGTGGAGCTTCTCATGCTCATAAAGAAGCTCCAAAAGACCGTTAAAATAGACTTGTAACTCATTGAAAGGAGAAGGGATTTCACTAGCAAAATCCCTTCTTTTTCGAGTGCTAATCTTAAAGGCATCAGGAGGCCTTTATGCAGGGCATGCGAATCAAGAGTCACAAGAACATGAATACCAGTAACAACACTTCTTACCGGACGAACCCTTCGTCGAACTACCATTCCCGACCTAACTTTTGGGAGGCGATTCGCCCCATGAAGGTTGTGTCAAATCCACCCGCTGAAGTGGTCGAAATGAAAAAGACACCAGTGGTTGCGAAGAAAACCACATCCAAAACGAAGCGAAAATAGACTAGCCTCGAGGCGTTTTGATACTGACGGAAAGCAAACGCGTGCCTAATTCTTGGGTACGCGTTTTGCTTTTTTATCCTCGGTAACCACTGGTGAGTGCCCAAAGATAGCCCCCGGCCTTTCTCCCTCGCAAAGTCGATTGCAATTTTTTCGACTTTAGTGTCTTTTGTTCGCGAGGAGAGGCATGAAAAAAACAAGATTTGCTCGATTGACGCTGGGTTTATTTTTATTGTCCCTAACCGCTTATAGTACTGGTCTACACGCTGCGGTGACCGAAGCAGACGACGACGACGAAGGCGATGTTGCTTCGAGTACGTCGGAAATCAATGAGCCTTCGGGCAGGGTCTCTGAAACCATCACCGGTAATGTTGGTCTCACCTCAGACTACGTCTATCGCGGTATTACTCAAACCGAGCACGGTCCAGCCCTGCAAGGAGGTCTCGATTGGATCTCTAAGTTCGGCATGTATGTGGGGGCGTGGGGCTCGAATGTCCATTCCGCCGAATCTCAAACGGCCTTAGAGCTTGATGTGTATGCTGGCTATGATTTCGCGGTGGCGAAGCACTGGAAGCTTGGTACCGGCGTTATTTACTATGCCTACTTTAAGGGGGCCGAGGGGAACAACTGGGCCATCCCTTTAAAACTGAGTTGGAAGAATTTTAAAGCCGAACTGAACTTTACTCCTAAGCAGGGGAACGTCGAAGGGGACGCCTGGTATGCTTCGATTGGCGTTGAGAACGACCTCGTCTATGATTTTACGTTGGGCCTAAGCGCTGGATATTCGATGTTTGCACCGGCGATTGGAAATCTAGATTACGCCGATTTTAGAGTCGCTTTGAGCCGAGAGTTGCTTACGGTGAACTGGGAGCTGGCAGGAACTTTTGTGAGTCGTCGTCAGTTTAACGGAGCTGACGATCCAAGGATTATCTTATCGGCCGCTAAATCTTTCTAAGATCAATCGATGGTTTCCCGGCGTTCGCGTCTTTAGAGGTGACGATCGACCAACAGTAGGTCTCTCCCTCCAATACGATCTCGTCACTTTGCAGAACCGCGTTGGGATCCTCTTGCTTTACGGGATAGTTAATTTTCGTAGGCGCGAACGAAGCTTCGAACTCAAGAAAATCTAAATGAAAACCTAGCCCCTGGTATTTCGCATAAGCTTCTTTTGCCGTCCATTGGCGAAAGAGAGGCTTGCCGAGAAGGGGGACAGAGTCCTTGGCGATCGATTTCGATTCCTCCTCAGTGAAGATGCCTTCGATCGGAAACTTAAGCGCGGCGCTATTCACTCGTTCAATATCGACTCCACATTTTCCGGCTTTAGAGACGGCGACCATCACCATCCTTCCGGAATGCGCTACGCTGAAGTCCAATGTGGGGAATTCAGCGCTGTCGACAAGATGGGTCTTACAGGCGGCATCTAAGCAAAAATGAAAAGACTTAGGGGCGCGACCCGTGATTTGCGACAGTCCCTTTCTTAATAGGGCCCGTCCCGTTACGTAACGGCGTCTTTCGGCATGAAGCCGGTATCGACGACATTTTTCGATTTCAGGCTCGTCTAACAGTTCAAAAAATTCGAGAGGGATGTCGCTTGATCCCTTAAAGGCATAAGCCCAGAGCGTAACGTCCGCCGCTAACGAAGAAAGTTTTGCTAAGGCTTCCATCACCTGACCTGAACCGTGGGAATACCGTGCCACCGGCTCATCGGAGCAAGAACTTCGCCCTTCATGAGTAACGAGAGCGGTCCGAGCGATGATCCTCTTTGCATTTCCGTGTTGTAGAGTACTACCGCCATGTTACCAACTGTGCACTCATCTCCTACTTTTAGGGCTGCCGATTTCATCACTCTATCTTCGAAAAGATGCGTTTGAATGATCGAGCCCGCATTGAGGGCCGCGTAATCTCCAATCGAGACGAGATCGAATTCGGAAAAAAGAGTGCTTTCGATGTAGGTATGTTTGCCGACCTTAAGGCCAATCATTCTTAGGAAAGGCGCCAAGAATGGAGTTCCCAGGAAGGGAACGAGCGCTGGCGCCATTACCGATTCGTAGATGCCATTGACCATTTCGTTAAGCCAAATATACATCGACCAGAGCGGCTGAATCACTGGCTCGAAAGTTCCCATCACCGCTTTCTTGATTCCCACTACCGCAAGAATCGCAAGAAAGCCTAACGCAAAACCGATTAGAGGAAGGGCTAGGAAAGTGGCGACCAGTCCAGCTCTGACGTAGCATTCGTACATTGCGGTCACGCCCAAGACCATGGCACCTAATCCCAGGTACCCCGGAATCAAGATACGAAGGCCATCGATAATGGCTCTTTGGAAATATAGTTTTCTCGTCGGATTAAAGGTCACCTCATCTGTGAAGTTTCCCACCTTCGGTCGATTGGGAAGGGCGAAAGGAGGAGAACCCAACCATTCACTTCCATCGGGAACTGTCTTTTCACTATTATGAGGCGGCGCTGACAAAACGCCCAAGAGACATCTATCGCCGACACTCACCCCCATCGGAAGGATAGCGCTATTGCCGATGAAGCTGCGTCTCCCAATATGGTTCACTCCTACTTCGAACCGATTTCCAAAGAATCGCTTGCCGCCAATGATCGATCCATCAGCGAAGAAACTTTCTTCTCCGATATCCATCAAGTCCGGAGCGAAGTACCAGACCGTTGAGATTTCGGCACGTCGTCCAATCCTAGCGCCAAGCAGACGTAACCAAGACGGGAAATACATAGTCGTAAAGAGGGGCAAAAGTAACCTACGGCTAAGTTTCATGAGCCCGTCAGAAAGCCACTTACGAAGATAAAGGATCGAGTAGACCGAGTACGTGCCCGGCTGAATGGTTTCCAGGAGCACTCGTTTCAGACCCGCGATGAAAAAGCAGTAGACCAAAACCATGACCGGAACCGAAGCCATTAATGCCAAAGCCTCCCCGTTCCATCCGCCATAATAGTAAGCAGCAAGAAGGGCCCCCAGAAACCCGAGGGCTGGAATGAGTAAAGCGGTAGCGACGGCGTACGAACCAATCAGATGTAACAAGCTAAAGAGAATGGGACGCGGCTTAATCGTTTCCGTGCCTGTTGGTATTGGGACCTCTGCCAATGCCGCGGGAGATCCGCGATAGGACTTTCCAGTCTGGAGGGTAGCTCCGTCGGGAAGCAGCGACTGATCATCTAAACGGGAGTTGTCCTCCATCCGGACATTGAGACCAAGAGCGGAGTGAATTCCAATGAAACAATTCTTTCCGATGCTCACTGAGCCCGTGACAATCATTCCGTCTTCCACTCGAAATCCGGAAAGCGAGCTATCGGCACCAATACTGGTGTTGTCGCCGATAGCAATGAGATCCCAGGTAAAGCAGGCGGCGGTATCGAGCGTGACGTTACGTCCGACTTTCGCCCCCATCGCTCTAAAATACAGAGGCATCAGGGGCGTTCCCACGAAGGCAGAGGCGCCGCTAAAAGCTTGAAGCCGAGCTGCCAACCACCAACGGAAATAGGCGAAGCCCCAAAGCGGAATTTTTGTCTCTTTGTATTTGCCGATTAGAATCCATTTTGAAGCGATGGCGAGGGCAAGCATCGCAGGCCAGGTGCCCCAGAAAATGGCGAGTGCCAGAACGACTGCTTTGGTCAACGAGATAACGCCATAGTAATAGTTAGCCCCCAGCAAAAAGACGCCGAGTAGAGGAACCAGGACAAGTCCTACTAAGAAATAAAGGGAAACCGCTTGCGACATCGCGGTAATTCCGCGACTCCAACGAGAAAGGCTTTCAAAGACCATTCTGCTGGTGATGCGTGGTTCCCTGATGACATTTTCTTCCGCTTCCGGCGCGGTTAGGCTGTTTAAATGTTCTGCCAGCTTTCTAATGGTCGGGAATCGATAGGCATCTCGAACCGTCACTTCGGCATGAATCTCTTTGCGCAGCAAAGTCACCATTTGGGCGGCGACCAAGGAGTGTCCTCCCAAATCTAAGAAGAAATCGTCTTCCACGGAAACTTTGGGAAGAGAAAAGATCTTTTTCCAGACTTCGGAAATCGCTGTCTCTTTTTCACCGACAGGCTCGACGATGTCGCCGCTCGCGCGAAGTAGCGGCGAGAGAGGCCGGGGAAGTTTCGCCCGGTCCGTCTTTCCGCTGGTTAGCATCGGAAAAGCGTCAAGGACTTCTAAAAAACCTGGAATCATGTATTCGGGCATTCGCGATTGTAAAAGCTCCAGAACTTCAATCCGAACCAAAGTCGCTTGAGGGTCTTTTAAAGTGACGTAGGCTGCCAATTCTTGGAGGCCGTTATTGTCTAGTAGTTTTACTGCAGCGGCGCGAATGAGCGGGTGTTCTAATAATACCGATTCAATTTCGGAGAGTTCAACACGGAAGCCTCGTATCTTTACTTGGCTATCAATGCGGCCAAAAAATTCTAGCTCGCCGTTGTCCGCCCAGCGAACTAGGTCTCCCGTTCGATAGATACGGGTAGACTTTCCGTTCAGGGTTCTCGTGAGAAACTTCTCGTCGGTGAGGTCCGGCCGTTTTAAGTAGCCTCGACAAAGGCCAGGGCCTCCCACATAGAGCTCTCCCTTTTCTCCGCGAGGCACAGGCTCCATGGCTTCGTTCAAGATGTAAGTTTCATATCCCCTAATCGGCCGGCCAATCGTTACTGGCTGGCCGGCGACGCAATCCACGGAGGTCGTATTTACGGTGGCTTCCGTGGGTCCATAGACATTCAAGATACGTCGGCCGCTTTTGGCCCAACGACTGACCAATTCCGGAGGACATTTCTCTCCGCTGACTACTAAGTAGCGAAGTGAAGGGATGTCTTCAGAGATCGTGGAGACGAGAGTCGGGACAGTGGAAAAATAGGTGACGCCGTACTTAGTTAAAAATCCGGCGAGTTCATTTCCAAAACGCGGAGTATCTTTAGTGGGGACGACGAGAGGAGCCCCGTTGGAGAATGCCATCCACATTTCTTCTACCGAGCCGTCGAATCCCAAAGAGAAGCCTTGATAGATTCGGTCAGAGGCAGTGGCTTGGCAGATCTCATTGAAAGCCTGTACGAACTGATACGCGTTGCGGTGTTCGGTCATCACTCCCTTCGGGCGACCTGTGGTACCCGAAGTGTAGATGACATAGCAAAGGTCTGAAGCTTTTACCCCAGTCTTGCTAAGAGTAAGGCGCCAATGCGAAAAGTGATCAACACCATTTCGGGGGTCGTCGACTACGATGTGTTCGGTAGAAAATAGACTTCCTGCTTTTTCCGAAAGCGCTTGTTCGGTGAGCACCAAAGAGAGTTCAGACTCTTCTAAAATATGTCGGATACGTTCCGCCGGATACACAGGATCGATAGGCACGTAGGCAGCCCCGGCTTTTAAACAGGCCAGAATACTAATGAGGGGAAGATTTGACCGGTCAAAGTAAAGAGCGACCAGTTTTTTTGGACCTATTCCGTGAAACTGAAGACAACGGGCCAGTTGATTGGCCCTTCGATCTAACTCCAGATAGGAGAGCGTTTCAGTGTCTGAGATTAACGCTGGGGCTTCGGGCCGCAAGTCTACTTGGGCCTCGAAAATTTCGTGAAGGCAACCATAGGGCTCCTTAACGATTGATGCCAGCAGTTCTGGTCTCCCGACAGGGATTGGCAGCGGTCGATGTGTATCTAAGTGCGTCCTATCCATGACTCCCCCAACGGGAAGTCTGAACTGCATTTATTGTTCCAGAGCCTAGCGCCTCAAAAGTCAAAAAAAAGGTCCCAGTTCGGTGTCATATACGAACTGGAACCGGGTATTTTTTTCACGGTGCCGTAGCTAATTTACTTATGAAATCATAATGATTACGAAGCAGACGATTTGAGGAGGGCTTCGATTTCGTTTGTGATCGCAGAGTCCTCTGGCGTGACCTTCGAAGGATATCGCTTTACCAACTTGCCGTTCTTGTCGATCAGAAACTTTTCAAAGTTCCATTTTACCGGTCCCGTCTGTTTGGGATCGGCTTCATTAGTGAGCCAAGCAAACACGGGCTGCGCTTTTTCGCCGGTAACCGGCGCTTTGGAATAAAGCGGGAAGGTGATGTGATAACTTACGTCACAAAATTTCTTAATGTCGGAATTGGTTCCGGGCTCTTGCGCCCCGAAATCGTTGCTCGGAAATCCCAAAACCAAAAAGCCTCTGGCTTTGTATTTTTCATGGAGAGCTTCCAAACTTTTGTATTGAGGAGTAAAGCCGCACCGCGAAGCCGTATTTACTACGAGTACTACCTTGCCTTTGTATTCCTTTAGACTCTCCTCTTTAGAATCAATGTTCGGAACGTTGAAGTCGTAGAGTGTCTTGGCCATGGAAAGAGCCCCTTGAGTTAAAAAGAAAATCGCAATGAGAAATTTAGTGGTTTTCATATGGGTGAAATAGTGGTGTTAAACGTGCGAGTAGTCAATAAGGAGTCCAGTGAGAAAGTCTCTGCCTGTCGGTGAATGGACCAAGTTTAAGAAAGGCCTTTGCAACGGCTGTTGGGCTCGTTGCTGCCATGGTTGGCCCGTCCAGGCGAGCATCCCCGATATGATCCGTCTGGGGCACTTAACGAAGGAAGAGGCGTCGCTGGAGTTATCCAAAGCTTCCACGCGGTTAAAGAAGGATAAGATAATCCGCTCTTTTAATCCAAAGTCCTTCATCTTTGTCCTTGGTCAGCAAAAAAACGGTGACTGTATTTTTCTAAATGAGGAGCGCACCTGCACGGTCTACGAAAACAGGCCCGAAATCTGTCGGCAATTTCCTAAGATGGGACTTAAACCGGGGTTTTGCCCCCATGAACCGAAGTAGGGGAATGAAATGAGTTACGGAGATCCGCAATATTTATTGAAACTCATTCGTACCAAAATGCCTTTCGGAAAATACGCGGGGACTCCCTTGGTTGATCTGCCCGAGCCTTATGTGGTTTGGTTCTCCAAACAGGGATTTCCCGATGGCGATTTGGGCGATATGCTTCGCGCGGTGTACGAGATAAAAGTGAACGGGCTTGAAGGGCTCCTAAGACCCCTTCGCCCCCCGGGAACGAAAGAATATCAAGGCTAACCTTGCACTGCGACGTACTCAGAAATAGCAGAGCTTGATATTTAGAAGTAAGATTATTTGCCATGGAAACTATACCTATTGATTCCCGCTTTCAGTGGGCTCGCACTCAAATGCCGTTAGTCCGTGAATTTTTGGACAAGCTTCCCAATCTAAAAGGGATGAGACTAGCGTGCTCCGTTCATCTAGATTTTAAATTTTTGCCGGTAGTGGAGGGGCTTCTAGAAAAAGGGGCGAAGCTGTTCATCGTTTCGTGCAACCCAGCGACGGTAAGACATGAAGTCGTTGACGTGATTCGGTCTCTAGGAGTTTCGATAGATGCCCGTCAAGGAATGACCGAAAAGCAGCAACAAGAGTGCATTCAAAGGGCGCTGGCCTTTGACCCGACGCACTTGTGTGAGATGGGGGCCGACCTTTCTTACGCGGTCCACCAGAAGAAAGACGCACCCACTTCGATTAAGGCAAGCCTCGAAGCCACTAATACCGGAATCAATCGGCTGCGTCTTATGCGACTTCGCTATCCCATTTTTAATTGGAACAATGTTCCTTTGAAAACGGAGATGCACAACCGAGTGATGGTAGGACTTGTGACTTGCCACACGTTTTTTGAGCGTACTCAACTTACGTTTCATGGCAAACGAGTTTTAGTCGTGGGTTTTGGGCCCGTCGGGGAGGGCGTTTGTCGTTCTTCTGCCGCTTACGGCGGTAAAGTGATGGTGTGTGATACCGAAGAGAAAGCTGCCTTGCGTGCAAAAATTGAAGGGTACCTTCCGGTTACTTTGGAAGAGGGGCTCGCCAAAGCAGATGTAGTGATCACTGCCACAGGCAGCAAGCATGTCCTCAACAAGGAACATTTCTCGATATTAAAGCCAGGTTCTTTTCTGATGAATGTGGGTCATTCGTCGGATGAAATCGACGTAGAGTCTTTAAAAGCCTATCAGTGGAAGAAGGTTCTGCCGCACGTCGATGAGATTTCGATCGATAAGAAAAAGGTATATCTCATTGCGCAAGGCTCGATGGCAAATCTGACCGCCGGCATGGGAGATAGTTTGAATAGTTTTGACACGACACTTTGTATTTTGGTGGCAGGTATCGGCTATATGGCAAATGTCCCGAAAGATCTATCTCCCCGGCTCTATGACCTCCCAGAAGAGGTCTGGGCTCCCGTTGACGTTCGCGCTAAAACCATATTCTGTTAATAGACGATGCAGGAAGATGTAGAAATTAATTGCCCGTTTTGCGGAGAGCGTATCGGAGTTCTCGTCGACGCTTCAGTTTCAAAACAAAATTATATTGAAGATTGTTCGGTCTGTTGCCGGCCCATCCAATTCGAAGTCACCTGTGAAGAGGGTGCGGTGGTGTCATTAGACATCGGAAGAAGCTAGTTGCCCAGGGGCTATCGTATACGCTCGTCGTCTAGCCCTCCCCGAATGGGCAATCACTCGCGAACGAAGAAGATGCTTCAAATCAAACTGCAAAGTGCGTCGGCTACAGGAAAAACTGGCTTCTAATTCCGCGATGGTCATCGGACGTCCTGAATTGCGCATAGCCGCGAGCAAAGTTTCTCGTCGATGAAAAATATTGGATTCTCCCGCCGGAGCGCTTCGGTGTCGGATCGAAATGTCGCTTCTTAAGCTAAGAAGCCCCTCTCTTCGTACAATTACTGAGGTATCTCCCAGCGTGGTTCGGGCTCGATCGATAAGCGAATTGATTCGCCTTTCGTGCAAGATAGGGTTGAACGCCATTCCATACAGCTCGGAAAAAAGAGTATCAATCGCTACCGCTTTTTGTTGTCGCATCAGACGATTGATGAATTTCCAAATCATTGGGCGCTTAGAGAGATCGATGGTTCGTTTTTGATACACCAGCACTCTTGAAAGAGCATCGGCGATAATCTCTTCAGTTAATTCCTTTGAAGTGTTTGTCCATGGCGCAAGTTTTTTTCTAGTTGAAATCGTCGCATGACACTCACGCTGCTCGTTGTTGTTTCTGCTCGGCGGCCGACGCCTTCATCGCCACCCTGAGCTGTTCCATAAACTTGTACCCCTGCACCCTGTTGAGCCCTGGCT
>JBBQIT010000065.1:0-11909 GCA_038325205.1 Bdellovibrionota bacterium | reverse complement strand
CGAGATCTGGCTTCCTAAAACTTGGCGAAGGGGAATTTCTAGTAGCGGATAATGCGTGCATCCCATCACCACGACATCGAACGCCGAAAGATCTCTGGATTCCAAATATTGTTTGGCGACCGCGACCGTGACCGGATGATCAAACCAGCCCTCTTCCACCAAAGGCACAAACAGCGGGCACGCTATCTGTTCGACAATGACCTCGGATCCTGCCGCATTGAAAGCCTTGGGATAGGCCTCAGATCGCACTGCTGAGTTGGTCGCTAACACAAGAACTCGCTTCCCACGGCTGGCTTGGATAGCCGCTCGGACTCCGGGCTCAATCACACCTAAAACATCAACCGGAGATTCCGCTTGAAGTTTTGGCAGCGCATTGGCGGTGGCCGTATTGCAAGCGATGACGACCATCTTCACACCTTTGGCGACGAGGAATTCCAAACAACGTTCGGCGTAGCGAGTGACGACCCCCGGAGATTTGGTTCCATAGGGAAGTCTTGCGACGTCTCCTAAGTAGACAAAGTTTTCGTTCGGTAAGGCCGATACCAGCTCTTTTAGGACGGTTAGCCCCCCTAACCCCGAATCAAATACCCCTATAGGACTTCCAGGCGACATGCCTCACGAGTAGCATAAACCCGGGAGCCGCGCTATAGTCTCCCCCATGGAAAATAGGTGGCGCGGATTTCTTCAATTGGCGTTTGGAGCAGCTCTTTTCGGCCTGTTCTTTTACATGATGGCCCCGTTTATCATTCCCATCCTTTTAGGGGGAGTGTTAGCGATCATTTGTTACCCTGTCTTTGAGCGGGTATGCGCCAAAGTTCCCCGCCACCTCAGCGCACTTATCATCACTTTGACCACGTTGGTGCTCGTCATCCTTCCTTTGGCCTTGGTGTCCTACGGGGCCGCTCACCAGCTATTGGAACTGATCTCACGGTTTAAAATGCCCACGGGTGGCGGCAGCCACGCGGCCGACCTTTTCAATCACCCGTGGATACAAAAGGCGTTACAAACGGTAAATAATTTTTTCCCAGTCGATAAGCAGTGGCTTCAAGATCAAGCCCTATCGATCCTCCAAACGGTTCTGGAGAAGCTGTCTTCGGGCATCGCTAACTTTCTGGGCGCCATGCCTGCCCTCCTGCTAGGTCTTGCCATTACCATCATCAGCTTCTACTTCCTGTTGGTGGACGGGGAGCGTTTCTTGCGCTTCTTGACCGACCTCGCGCTTATGAAACGCGAGAAAGCAGAAGCGCTTTTTCATACTTTTGAAAGCTCCTGCCGAGGAGTGGTCGTGGGACTATTTGCGAGCGCTGCCGCTCAGGGCATCCTCGCCATTTTCTTTTATGCGATTGCTAGCGTGCCCAATCCGATCCTTTTAGGAGCCATCACGGGAGTCTTGGCGATGGTTCCGCTATTTGGAAGTACCCCCATCACTATTGGAGCGTGCGTCTATCTCTTTCTTAAAGGAAAAATCGGCCTTGGGATTGTCATGTCCATCGGGGCTTTCATCATTGGCGTGAGCGATAATATTATTCGCTCGATGGTGATGAAAGGCGCAAGCGAGATGCATCCTCTATTGGCATTGGTTAGCGTTTTTGGCGCGATTCATCTTTTAGGGGCTCCGGGAATTTTCTTGGGACCGATCATCGCAGCCGTATTCGTATCTTTCTTAAAAATGACCTCCATGGAAATGAAGATGGACAAATCGGAGTTGGAACTCACTCCTTTTGATACCTAACCATGAAAACCTAACGGAACTCGGGCTTGGGTTTCGGTAGCCTTTTAAGATAGACTGAGGATGTCGCGGTCTGTTATAAGCTCGTCATGTCGGAAAAAGATCCCACATCACCTGCTTCAAAAGACCTTCCCCTGTTCAAACGTTTGACGCTTTTTGAAGGTGTATCCCGTCAGTTAACACCGGCGAAGACTGGGGATTCCTCGTCGATAATTGAAACTGCTTCGTGGCATGGACGTTGCACAACACTAGAGCGGAGAGTATCCGTGGATTGGAAGCGACCTTTTAGACAATTGTGGCATGTGTGTGAGCGAACTCCGCCGTTTGTTATGGCGTTCTTCTCTCGCCGCGGAATTTTAAGTTCCAATGGACGCACGCTTCTTCGCGGGAAAACTCGTCGCATTTTTATTAGTTTCATTCCACCTCTTGCCCGTTACTTACAAAAGAAAAACGGATTGACCGGCGGATGTGTTAGTTGCGGCGCCAGCTGCAAACTTCTCTTTCAATGCCCTCACTGGGACGACAAATCTCATTTGTGTTCGGTCTACAACGACCGTCCGAACATCTGTCGCTTCTTCCCCATCACTCCTCAAGACATTAAGGATAGAGATCTAGTCCTTAAAGACAAAACTTGTGGGTTTACGTTTACTGGTACGGATAAGAAGTAATCCGGCTTCGCCTTTGGCTACGCCGAGACAAGTCAGATATTTAGCGGTGAGATTCCAAACGATCCCGTTTTCCATTCGAAGTGAAACTCGTACTCAAACTTCATCAGATCATTCGCCCCAAACATTTGGACAGGAGGATTGGGGAAGTTTTTCGCGTCCCAAAATGCCCGTTCAGGAGCTCTATCTAAAGCATCAACGCCGCTATGTTTTAAAATCGTGATCCCCGTCACTTCACCACTTTTATTGATCTCAACTTCAAGCTTGGTTATATAGACATTCGTTTCGAGATTTCGCTTCGACATATAAAGCCGAACGGCTTGCTTGGCGTAAACGACCCACGCATCGTAGATCTCGTCCGCGATTCTATTGATGAACGAAGCGTACAACACAGGATCGGTGTTCAACATCGTCTCGGCGCCGCGTTCGATATCGTTTGGCAATCCGTGAGGGGAGCTAGAGAAAGGCATCAACTCGTGCATCATGGGGCCGCCGGGCTCGCCGCGATCCGACTCCACCTCAGCGCCGCTCATATTAGGGCCGCCCTGTTTAAAGCTTCCTTGGTTGGGGCTTTGCGTCTCTTTCGCGACCCGATTTTTAAACTCCCCGCCAAAGCGGGCTTTTTTATCCTTTAGGTCTTTGTCCTCTTGGGCCTTACTCGTTTGCACAACCTGCCGCTCTTCCCGGTCCGCCGGTCCAGGAACCCTATCGATCACGATCTCGTCGGTCTTCTTCGCTATCTCCTCGTTCCCCGTAAGATCAATAGGAGCCCGTTGATACCACATAAAGACGTGTAAAATCGTTGCTACCACGAGAGAGATTGTCCAAAGCCAAGCGTTTCTATTGCGGGGTTGCATGTGCCCCCCACGGCTCTTTGGGAACGGTTAACGACCACTCTCTGTCGTAGATCACTTTTACTAAAAATAGGCCGCGGGCTGGGGCAGCTCGTCCAGCAAACTCCCTTGATTTTCCCAAAAAGAGTTCGGGAATGGAATTAGGATCGCGCAGATTTTGCCCGACTTCCATGAGGGTGCCCACGAGATTGCGGACCATCTGCTTAAGAAAGCCGTTTCCCTCTACTACAATGCGGTAGAGGCTAGACGAACTCGCGTCTTCGATAATTTCCAACCGTTTGATTTTGCGAAACGTAGATTTCACTGTGGACTTTCCTGATTGAAAAGCTCCAAAGTCGTGCTCACCAACAAAGTGCGCCGCCGCAATTCGCATCTTATCCCAATCAAGCTTATGGGGCCAAAAATAGACTCTACGGTCGAGTGCACTCGCAAAGGATCGATTAAGGATCCGATATTCATAGATCTTTCCCACGGCTTTGCGCTGGGAATGAAAGTTGGAGGGCACCACTGAAGATTCTAGGACACGAATAGAATGAGGAAGCTTAGTGTTGAGGGCTAAGCGCCATCTCTCAGGAGGTACGGGGGCATTGACCTCGAAGTTCGCTACCTGAGCACAAGCGTGCACACCGCTGTCGGTGCGGCCAGCGCCAAAGAGGGTGATCTTTTGGCCAGAGATTTCCGAAAGCGCTTTTTCGATCTCTTCTTGGACGGTAGCGTGCCCTGTGACTTGGCGTTGCCAGCCATGGAAGAACTCTCCATCGTATTCTATGACAAGTTTAATATTCATCGCTCAGACCAAAACCACCACGTTCCGGCTAATGGCGCGGAACAAACCACATTCACAAGCGCGCGCGAATTCTTAGACCATACGTCTGTAGTTGTAGAGCGTCTCAAGTATCTGTAACGAGTTTAAGGCAGCGCCTTTTCTCAAGTTGTCAGAGATGACCCATAAGTTGATTCCCGATGGCACCGAGTAGTCTCTTCGAAGCCTTCCCACGAAAACAGGATCGCTTCCGATCGCCTCCACGTTAGTGGGATAGATCTGATTCTCGGGCTTGTCTAAAACTTGGATGCCGTCAGAGTCGTCTAAAATCTCGCGAAGCTCTTCGGTACTGTCGAAAGGCTTTTGGA
The DNA here is from genome assembly GCA_038325205.1 of Bdellovibrionota bacterium. Taxonomy (GTDB): domain Bacteria; phylum Bdellovibrionota; class FAC87; order UBA2466; family UBA2466; genus JBBQIT01. The sequence continues at coordinate 7,530 of JBBQIT010000065.1, read as the reverse complement.
ACTCGATATTCACGCTAAGTCCGTGACCGCAGAAAGTAGGAACCCGAACCGTAGTCGCCGAGATTTTCAGATCGGGCATTGCCAAAATTTTTCTTGTCTCTCGAACGACCTTCTCTTCTTCTTCGCAATTTCCGTTGTCGGTTGCGGGTCCAATTTGAGGTAAGCAGTTAAAAGCGATCTGATGCGGAAATACATTCTTTTCCACAGGCATTCCATTAAGCAAAGCAGCCGCTTGGTCAGACAATTCCTGATAGGCCTTAGTTCCAGCACCCGAGACCGACTGATAGGTCGAAACAACAACGCGTTTCAAGCCATAGGCCTCTATGAAGGGTTTTAGCACCATCGCAAGCGGAGTCGTGGAGCAGTTCGGGGTCGCCATGAGAAGCCCCGAGAAATCTCTTAGAACAGCTCCATTCACTTCCGGAATCACCAAAGGAACATTGGGGTCCATTCGGAAAGTGCTGGAATCGTCGACAACAATGCAACCCGCTTTCACAGCGATAGGAGCAAAGTGCCGAGTGATGTCGTTGGGAACGGAAAAGAAGGCGACTTCGATTCCTTCGAAAGCGGCAGCGGTGAGCAACTCAACCGGGACTTCCCTATCGCAAACTTCCATCGTTTCGCCGGCGCTATCTTCAGAAGCAAGTAGCTTAATTAGTGGAATGGCCAGACGATGCTCTGTGAGGAGTCCTAAGAACTCTTTCCCCACAATGCCCGTAGCACCCACGACTGCTAAAGATCGGATAGTTTCTAAATGTTGGAACTTCACTGGTCCCCCCTTCCGTCCTCTGCAGGACGTTTAATAGCTTCCCCAAGCTCACGTGGATGTCCACCAAGTCGTCTTCGAATCAAACTTACTAATTCTCTTATCGGCCCCCAGCAAACGTAATAGGCAAAGATGAGGGCTAAGGTAATCTCAGGACGAATGGCCGCCAAGGCCACAAGCGCCACTAAGAATACCAAAAGCACAAAACTTCGCTTGTGCCGGAGATCAAAATCTTTGAAGCTCCGGTAACGGATGTTGCTCACCATCAAAGCGCCCAGGGCAAACACGAGCACCAGCATCAGTTCGGCCGGATATTCAAAGTGAAATTCGTGATAAGCGATCGCCGCCGCCGCTATTAAATTGGCCGCTGCAGGAATGGGAAGCCCTACGAAATAACTTTTAGGCAAATCATCAGAAATGACATTGAAACGGGCCAGGCGAAGGGCGCCGCAAGCCGTAAAGAAGAAGGCGCCGGCATAGCCTAGCCTTCCAAAACCTTCTAGTACCCACACATAAGCCAATACTGCGGGTGCGATGCCGAAAGACACCACGTCAGCGATGGAGTCATACTCCACTCCAAATTCACTCGTACTTCGAGTGATTCTGGCAACTCGGCCATCTAAGAGATCAAAGACCCCCGCTAAAATAATCGCGTAACTGGCTCTTTCAAAATCGTGGTGGAAAGCTCGCAGAATGGAATAGAAACCGCAAAAGAGATTTCCGGTGGTGAACAAACTCGGCAACACCAAAACATAGGCATGTCGACGTTTCACCGGTGGCATTAAGCCCCCACTTTCAACTGAGCTAGAATCGTTTCCCCGCCGACCACTCGTTCGCCTACTTTGACCGAAAGTTCCGTCTTCAAAGGAAGATATACATCGCAACGGGAGCCGAATCGAATCAACCCCATTCGCTGCCCTTTTAAGACAAAAGCACCTACAGTCGGATAACACACGATGCGTCGTGCCACTAAGCCTGCGACTTGGACCAAAATCATCTTTTGATTGCCACTGGTTTCGATGAGCATGGCGTTTCTTTCGTTCTCTTCGGAAGCCCTATCTTCCCAAGCCGCCATGAACCGCCCACGATGGTACTTCATGTTGCGAACCGTTCCATCGATAGGAAATCGGTTCACATGAACGTCCCAAAGCGACATGAAGATGCTAATTTTCTGCATCTCCTCATTGAGAAACTCAGTCTCTTTCGCAGGTCCGGCAAAAATCACTCGGCCATCCGCAGGAGAAGCGACCAAAGCCGCGCCTACGGGAGGAAGTCTTTCGGGATTACGAAAAAAGAAAGCCACGTAGATAGCTAAAACGGCGAAGACGCAGGCCACAGGCCATAGTCCACCGACAAAAAAGCCCAGCATCGCGACTAAACACACTAGAAGGAATGGAATTCCTTCTTTAACGATGGGTACGCCTTCGTTTTTCAAGATTCCTCGGAGGAATTCTGATCTTCAGAAGACGAGTCTCCTAACTCCGTGTCATGGAGATCGAGCTGAACGTAAGTGGCGTTGTTCGTGTCGTCTGGAAGGTCTTTCATGAACGTTTTGTACTCATCTTGAGCCACGATGCCTTTTTGAACGTATCGCTCCACTACACGTCTATCGAAACATTTTCCTTCATTTGCCGTCTTTGACATTCAGTCACCTATCTATTGGTTATTCGTTTGAATCAATTTTTGCCGCGATGATACCTGCGGAAAAACGCCTTTTCAACGCGGGAGTTCGGGGGCGTCCCCGACATCTCCGCCACCATTGACACTTGGGGGAACTATATCGACTCCAGCCCCTTCTCCTTGAGGAGAGTTAGGCCGCGCAATACCCACCTCGTCAGTCGCTGAGGCTACGGTTATCCCGTTGCCACCGCTGCCCGACGCGTCTTCGCCCGACTTTGGATTCTCGTAAGCTTCCACAAGATCGACTAGCTCTTTACCTTCGATCACTTCCTTTTCAGAAAGGATAGCGGCAATGTGCTTAAGCAGACCAATCTTGGCAACAATAAGACGTGTTACTCTTTGATAACTTTCATCCAAGATCATCTGAATCTCTTGGTCGATCTTTTCCGCGGTCGATTCGCTGAACTCTTTCCCCGTGCTCATGGGGCCGCTGGGAGATTGGATGAAGCTAGATCGTTCGGAAGCAAACGTTCTCTGGCCACAGTTGCGGCTCATGCCATATTCCATGACCATCCGCTTCGCGATATCCGTCGCTTTGTTCAGATCGTCCGAAGCGCCCGTTGAGATTTCGTTAAAGGCGACCTCTTCCGCGACTCTTCCGCCTAAAAGAATATCGATGCGAGCAATCAGTTCGTCTTTGGTCATCAAGTAGCGGTCTTCTTTAGGAAGCGCTAACGTGAATCCCAAAGCACCAAACCCGCGAGGAATGACTGAAATTTTGTGTACCGGATCGGCTCCAACCGTGAAATACGTCACCAACGCGTGACCCATCTCGTGATGGGCTACGATCTTTTTCTCTTTCACGTTGATGAGACGAGTCTTCTTTTGAAGTCCCGCAATCACGCGTTCGACCGCATCGTCAAAATCAGTTAGTTCTACGGCAGGCTTGCCTTTTCGAACCGCCAGCAAGGCAGCTTCATTGACGACGTTCGCAAGATCAGCGCCGACAAAACCAGGCGTGCGAGCCGCGACTACTTTCATATCAACCGTGGGGGCCATCTTTACATTGCGAGCATGAATTTTAAGAATGGCCTCACGTCCTTTAATGTCAGGACGATCGACCAAGACTTGCCTGTCAAAACGTCCAGCGCGAAGAAGCGCCGGATCCAAAGTCTCGGGTCGGTTAGTGGCGGCCATGATGATGACACCCGTACGAGTATCAAAGCCGTCCATCTCAACTAACAATTGGTTTAACGTCTGCTCTCGCTCGTCGTGGCCGCCCATAGGAGAGACGGCACTTCGCACTTTGCCGATAGCATCCAACTCGTCGATGAAAATGATGCAGGGAGATTTTTCCATCGCTTGCGCGAAGAGATCACGGACTCGAGCCGCGCCCACGCCAACGAACATCTCCACAAATTCCGAACCGCTTAAACTAAAGAAAGGAACACCCGCTTCACCCGCAACCGCGCGAGCAAGCAAAGTCTTCCCGGTGCCAGGAGGACCGACCAAAAGAATTCCTTTTGGAATCTTACCGCCGATAGCCCGGAATTTTTGTGGAGTCTTTAAAAACTCGATAATCTCGCACAATTCGTCTTTAGCCTCTTCAACACCAGCAACATCATCGAAAGTAACTTTTTTCGAGTCATCCACTACAAGACGCGCCCGGTTCTTACCAAAGCTCATGATGCCAGCGCCTGGTCCCATCCGAAACGCGCGTGAGAACAGCAGCCTCCACGCCAGAAGCATAAGCACGAAAGAAAAGATTAAGACTCTCGTGACCGTGCGAAACATAGTGTTCTCGGCTTCGTACTTAATTCCCTTTTCGTCCATGAGCTTTATGAGCTCCGGATCAAAAGTGTCCTTAGCGATCGCGGTGTAAAAAATAGCCGAAGGTTTGGCGTTGAGCGTCTGCTTTTCCGGAGTCTCTTGTTTATACCCACTATACTTTTCATCGGAGACAATGACTCGCTTGATCTCACCCGAAGAGATTTTCGATCGAAATTGATCAAACGAAATCGCTTGGGGAGTAAATTCTGGGCGCATCCAGATGGACAGCAATAAGATCAGCGCCACTCCAAATAAAATCCAAGTCCACAGGCCGTTTCTTCCTGGCCATCCAGGCTGCGGCTTTTTCGGATATTGGGAAGGCTTCCCTGCCGTTTTTTTAAAACTGGGAACCCCAAGTTTAAATTTTTTGTCCGCGCTTTCCGGCGCTCCTTCTGGAGCCCCTTGCGGCGGATTCGTTGTTTCAGAGCTATCGTGGCGAGTTTCTTCAGACATAAGTGGGGTACAGATAACATAAAGCCCTGGCAAACGCAACGAGGCATGAGCAACGAGGAACAGGTGACTAGTTTAATTATAATGAATACTTAGCTTTATAATCCAGCGCCACCAACCCGCTCGTTCGGCAAATCCTTTCCCCTTGCAAACCACGCTACGTTTTCTCTATATTGCGCCCCCGATGAAGACGTTAACTCTCGCCTTACTTATCGCTACGGCCTTGCTGTGCCAGGACCCGCATGCGGATTCGTATGATTGCATTCGAGAAGTGCTAGGAAGTTACTTCTCCAAACACGATACCGACCGTTCCGCTAGCGCCGACCTGCTCGTCCGATTGTATAAATCCGATCGGCGCTTTCTTAGCTGGTTTGGCGATCAAAAAGAACGCCATGACCAGCTGATGCTTCGATTCCTTTTCGATCACGCCGAAAAAACGATCAGCGAATTCGAGTGTGATACCTCGAGAATTCAGCTGGCCGTGCCGCCCCGAGAAGCAGTCCTTTCTCGACCCTTAGAGGAGTTAAACCACCCCTCAGGCTGCGTATATCGCGAACCCATGTCTCGCAGTTTGTATCCCATTTCTAATTACCAAATGAAAATCTTCTTGTTGCGGCAGGGAGACACCGTGGTCTTCAGCGACCGTAGCTTTGTTTTGGGAAATTACCTCGGCGCAGGAAATGCGGCCCACGTCTGGGAAATTCAGGGAGACGAAATAAACGTTTTAAAAATACCAGTCTTGAATTCCGAGACGGAAAACGCCTTTTACCGATTCAAAGGATTAAGATCCGTAGAAGCGGCTCGCTATACTCTCAAACGCTGGGCGGTGTTGCGACCGGAGCGAAACGACATTACCGTCGCCGCAATCAATCACCTCGGACCCGGGTACGAATACGCGTTGGCCGGGAAGAGCAAAGGGAGAATAAACGGCCGCACCTTTCTGGAGAACCCCACTTCCGATAGCAAGTACGTGCTTCGCAAACAAAGGCTCCTTCAGGCTGTTCTTAACGAAGCTCCCGAGGACTGGCATCAAGAAGTCGGTCAAGACGTGCGAGCCCGACAATACCTTCTCGTCGAAGAAAGCGACACTTGGGACTTAGTTGACTGGGAGTCGCCCGCCCACGTCGAGTGGCGTTAATTCAGCATGAGCTGAAGCCAGATGACGTCGCACCACTTTCCAAACTTTTTACCGACCTCTTTGTAAAACCCGGCCCTGACGAAGCCAAGCTTCTCATGAAGTTTAAGACTCACTTCATTCGCCGAATCAGCCCCCGCGATGATGGTGTGCATGCCATCTTCTTTTGCCGATCGGATCAATTCACTCATCAACTTCGTTCCCAGTCCCTGTCCTCTTGAGGCCTCGTCAATGTAGACCATGGATTTCGCCGTTTGATGGTAGCCTGCCTTCGGGCTGTAAGATTCCAAAGCCACGAATCCTGTCACGTTGCCGTTAGTTTCCGAAACCCAAATGCCGTGAGGACGCTTGTCGATCGACCGAAACCACTTTTCCATCGACTCAAGTGATTTGGGTTCTAGATCGTAGGTGGCGGTCGTTGTCTTTACAGCGTGATTGTAAATTTCTGTGACTCGCGCGATGTCCATATCCACGGCTCTTCTGACGATAATCTTTTCTTGTATCACCTGTCCCCCATTGACTCTTTGCATTAGCTACCATAGGACAAAAGGAAGGGTTAAATCAATTGGGTTTGGGTTAGGGGGTTAAATGTCGCGATCTGGGGTCACACCTGCGTTCTTAAAATGGGTCTTCGCACTTTTCTTATTTGCGCTACTGACGGCATGTTCAGAAGCACCAAAGCGTCTGCTCAATGACGAAGAGAAAAAAGCCGATCTTTACTGGCTCTTCTCTGAATTCGGACAAAACTACGCGCCGCTGTCGTTCAAAGAAAATAAGTATGGATTTAAATTCGATCAACTAAAGACGAAGTACTTAGAAGACGCGACAAAGACGAAAACAAATGAGGAATTTTATATCCTCATGCACCGATTCGTGGCGGAGTTCCACGACGCCCACACCTCGAGCTCGCTCGCTGCCTCGGCACTGCCACAACGGACCTTCGTCGCCTATCTAGGTTTTGACGGCATCAGAAGCGGAAACGCGCTGGTAGTAAAAAATCTATTGCCCACGATCTCAACGGATTCGGCTTATCCCATAAAGGTCGGCGACAAGATTACCAAACTTGATGGGATCGAGCTTGCTCAGGTTGTTAAATCTGAGTTCGTCTTTTATCGGAACTTGGGTCAGGACGAATCGAATTTAACTTATCACTTTCCCAAAATCTTTAGCCGCAACTCGCTAGCGCAGGCTTTACCAACTAAAGACAATGCGACCTTAACCGTAACTAGAGATGCTAAGGAACTGACGATAACCTTGCCGTGGGTAAAGAAGGACCTCTACACCTTCACCCGTGAGCAAAAAGAAGCTTCGGATAAAAAGAAGAAGACGCTTAAATCAGATGACCGCATTGGAAATCTGAATGAAGCGATCTTCTTTAGTCTCGGACTCCAGCAACTAAATGGCGAGATCAGTATCAAGCCAAAAATTGCGAAACTCTTAGCTCGTGAAATTCCGGGATATCACTACACGAATAGTTTCTTTTTCGTTGAGAATGCTCCGACCTGGCCTCTAAGGAGCTTACCAAGCTTTTCGGAGACGCGGCGGGCGACACTTCCAGCACGGCAGACGAATTAAAGAAGGAGCGCACGGTTCCGGCTAACGCCATCTTTTTGGATACTGCGAAGACGTATCCGACCTACATTACGATGGAGCCTTTACTCGACAAAGAGGGCAAAGCCACGAAAGAGAAAAAGCCAGTGGCCTACATGTACCTAAATACTTTTTCGCC
>JBBQIT010000064.1:0-11938 GCA_038325205.1 Bdellovibrionota bacterium | reverse complement strand
AGCCACAGCCGCGGCTTTTTTCCTCGATTGTCGATCAAGCTCCTATCGCGCCTACCGAAAGATTGGATATCTATGCGGTTGGTTATCTCGTTCGGATTGTAGAAGCGGCCAGCGGTGATATGGAAACGGTTAGCCGGGCACTTGGGCATGAAACCTTCCACAAGCTTATCGATGAATACTTAAGACAATACCCTTCGCCCACCTTCACCGTCTGTGACATCGGAAAAAATTTAGGCGTCTTTATTCGCAAGACCCATTGGAACGACGACTACCCTTTCCTAGCAGCACTTGCGGACGTCGATTGGGCGGCACAGAAAAGTTATTTTGCGAATGACTCCAGCGTATTCGATACTTCGTCTTTAGGTGAAGTCTCTCCAGAGGCTTGGAACCAAGCTTCGTTCGCTTTAGCGCCCAGCGTCGAATTAGTGGCTAGCGATTGGTCCCTCACCAAAGTGTGGGGAAAACGAGATTACTGTAAAGAAACCATTAAGAGCGAACTAAGTCGCGAAATCGAAAAAATCTTAGTCTACCGAGACGCCGAAGACGACGTATGTCTCGAGCTATTGAACGAAATCAGTTATTCTTTTATTTCGCAGTTAAGAGCGGGAAAGACACTTCTTCAAGTGACAGAATATCTCACGCTTGAAATGAAGTTTCCAATTGCGGAAGTGCAAGAGTGCTTTTCTGAATCTCTGGGACCATGGGTGGCCCAGGGCATCATCTCAGATATCCGATTCCAGTAACGAAAGGGTTTGTAATGAAGACCAAACACTTCATTTTCATTGCCGTGATCTGCCTATCTACTAACCTAGCCCAAGCTACTACTTCGAAGTCGGGAATCAAATGGGTCGGATGGTCCGAGGATATTTTCAGGACCGCTCAGAAAGAGAACAAGCTAGTCATTTTGGATCTCGAAGCGATTTGGTGTCACTGGTGCCACGTGATGGATGCGAAAACGTACAGTGACCCGAAAGTCGCTGAGATCATGAAAGCGCACTACATCGCTATCAAAGTAGATCAGGACTCCAGACCCGACCTTTCCAATCGATACGAAGAGTATGGCTGGCCTGCGACGATTATTTTCTCACCGACGGGACAAGAGTTAGTAAAGCACTCGGGATATATCGCCTCCGAACAAATGATTTCACTCCTAGAGGCGGTAGTAAAAGATCCGACTCCGGGCCCCTCGATCACTCCGACCAAAGCAGTTGCTGTAGCTGAGAACGCCCTTCTCACCAAAGACCAACGCGCCCAACTCTCCCAGGACTATGTCGAGCAATACGACACTAAATATGGTGGCTGGGATTTCGGACACAAATTTCTTCAAGCTGATTCCGTAGAATGGGCACTTAGCGAGAATGCTCGTGGTAATGAAGATCTGGGCAAGAAAGCTAACGACACTTTGAAATTGGCCGCCAAGCTTATTGATCCTGCTTGGGGCGGAATCTATCAATACTCCGCCGAAGGCTGGGACGAACCTCACTTTGAAAAGATCATGTCGTATCAAGGCGACGCCCTTCGCATCTACAGCTTGGCTTATGCGCAAACTAAAAACCAAGAGTATTTAAAAAATGCCCAGGCCGTGCGAACTTTTCTAAAAAACTTTCTCACGAGTCCCGAAGGCGCTTTCTACACGAGCCAAAATGCAGATCTCGTCGATGGCGAACACTCGGGTGAATACTTTAAACTCGGTGACAAAGAACGTCGCGCCAAAGGCACTCCTAGAGTCGACAAGAATAGCTACGGTCGTGAAAATGGCTGGGCTATCTCAGGGATGGTGGCTTTGTCCATAGCGACGGGTGACAGCGCCCCTTTAAAAGAGGCCATCAAAGCCGCGGAATGGATCCAAAAAAATCGTGCCCTTCCGAACGGCGGCTTTCGTCATGACACAAAAGATGGAAAGCGTCTTTATCTGGGCGACTCTTTATATATGGCGAGCGCCTTTTTGCAGATCTATGCAGCCACGGCCGATCGCAAGTGGTTGAAGAGCGCAGAAAACACGGGCGACTTTGTTCGCAACCACTTCACTTTCAAGGACGCCGCTGGAAAAACGGGTGGATTTATTACCGGAGAAAACCCTTCGGCAAAGCTCTTCGCCCCCTTACCTCAACGCGACGAAAATGTGGCAGCGGCAAGGTTCTTTAATCTTCTGCATCACTATACCGGCAGCAAGACCGCCAAAGAGGCCTCTGATCAGGCAATGCGATATCTCGCGTCACCAAACCCTTTAGCAGTCTCTCCGGCCTCTAGCATCCTCATCGCCGATTACGAGACGACTCACGCCCCTCTTCACCTCACCATCGTGGGCTCGAAGAAGGACACGAACGCTACGGCATTGTTTGTTAAAGCTGCGGCGTACCCGAGCAGTTATAAACGTATTGAATGGTTGGATCGTAACGAAGGTGCCCTACCCAATCCCGATGTGACCTATCCGACGTTAGACAAAGCGGCAGCTTTCATTTGCTCAAACAACCGCTGCAGCCGACCCATCTACAATCCAGACGAAGTCCTCGCCCAAATTCGAAAAATCGCAGGCTTGCCTGGGCGTAGCTGAAAGCGAAGCCTGGCACCGCCACCCAACCCGGCTAGAAATTAGGAAGCATCAAGAAGCGTGCAAAAAGTATCCACACACCTTTGGGGATTAGTGACTAACAATTTTTTTTTCGGTGCGGGCAAGGCGACGCAGGTTCTGGACGTAATCCGCATCTTCCGCATTTCGCCGTCGAGCGACGGTTCGCGCCTGCTCGATCGTCATGGTCGGGTAAAAGCCCCGAGCCTTCCACTCAGAACTTGGTAGTTCCGTTTTTTGGAAGAGCACATTCCAACAGCCTGTATCGTTCGGAGTTATGTAATAGTTCATAAGGGACCCACCATGCCAGTTTCTAAGGCTGGACACAATCCCCCTCTCATAGATCATCAGTGATATCAACTACCTAAATCGAAGCAAGCACACACCTTTTTAGCGTTAGCTTTTTACTTCGGTCCAGAGGCGATTGACTACGCCTAGGCCGGTGCCTAGGTCTTGCATGAAGAAGAGTCGGGTCATCACTTCGTCAGAAGGATACGCGACGGGAGTCACCTCAGAGGCTGGTAAGCGGTTCCGCGCTGTGCGGTTGGGGCTCGCCATCTTGTTGTAAGCGATGACTTGAGCCGCGACCTCCGGGTGAAGAATGTAATCCACAAAAGCGTGAGCTTCTTTCGTCATCTTACTGGTGGTGGGAATGGCGAAGTTATCCGTCCAAACCACGGCACCCTCTTTAGGAATAAAAAACTTAATTTTCGGATTCTCTAAAGCCGCTTGAATCCCGTGAGTTGAAAACGCATGGGCGATGTTGACCTGACCGCTAACCACTAATTGAAGCGGTTCGGAAGTAAACATCGAGATCTTATCTTTGGCGGCTAAAATATCCTTTTGAGCTTCCTTCAGATTCTCGGCATTAGTCTCGTTAATGTTATGGCCCTTCATCATCAGGGCTGCCGCGAAAACTTCTCTCATGTCGTCCAACATAGAAGTGTGACGAGGGTCGGGGGAGTTAAAAAGCAGCTCCCAACCTACGTTCTCACCCTCTTTCAAAGCTACCTTTTCGGTATTCACGATAATGCCCGTAATCCCGCGAACAAAAGGAACCGAGAATTTAAGCCCCGGATCGTAAGGAAGCGAATGGTAGTAATGGTCGATATGGCTATATTGAGTCAGCTGTGCGTGGTCCATCGGGGTCAGCATGTTGAGCTTGATCATCTGCCCGACCATGTAGTCGGATGGCTGAATCAAGTCGTAGCCGCTGGCGCCAGCTTTCATCTTAGCGAGTAACTCTTCGTTACTGGAGATGTAGCTGACCTCGACCCGAATGCCGGTTCGCTTAGTGAACTCTTCCAGAATCGGCTCTGAGAAGTAATTACTCCAGGTGCAAAGCCTTAGAGTCGGTCGGTTGATTGGCTTATGCCAGAACAGAAACGTTAAAACCACTGCGACGCCCACTAGGGCGAGGGGCCAAGCTCTTTTCACTTACAGATCCTTCCGTATGCCGCCGGCACTAATTGTCGGTCTCAATCAAGAAATTGGAGAACTGCCAGGGGTCAGTCGCATCCACTTTCCGATTATTGTATTTTTCAAAGGTGTCCGTGCGTCCCTTGAGCGGAGTCCAATCGGACGCCGTCGAGATGAAATCGCCAAGATAGGGCTTCGAAACATTTAGAACGTAATCATGTGGCAAGTCGTCAGGTACGACGACGCCCTTGTCAGGATTTTCAATCATCCACGAAGCTGCCGCTACGACCGAGATCGCTACTTGCATCGTCGTCGCGTTTTGGTGTTTTACCAGACGGCGAGACTCTTCAATGGTAAGTCGGCTTCCCACCCACCACGATTGATAAGGATGACCCATGATGAGGGCGCCTAAGATATCCGCGCCAGAGGTGATCTCATCATTCATGATGCGAACTTTGGATTGGAGCTCATAGTTGGAGCCACGTAACTCTTGAAGAGAGATGATGGCTGCATCTGAAGGGCAATAGGCGTAATGGACCGTGGGACGGTAAACGGCTTCGCCGTCCTTCCAAACCGTCAACTTGTCAGAAATCGTGAACGCTTCACCGTGACGGACGACCATGCCGCGAATGTTGTAGTCAGGCACCCAAGAGCGCACCCAAGTGTTAAGCCCCATTTGCGCTAGGCAGATTTGGTTTTTCGGCCCTTCTTGGTGCTGGAAAGCTAACTTGGGGAGAGTCTTTTCGTGTGTTCCCCAGCCCATTTCAGCAGTCGTGGTTCCTTCTTCACGGAAGCCTTCGACGCTCCAAGTATTAACAAATTCGTCGATTTGCTTAGGAACGGTAGAGATTTGGGTATCACGTTCGCTGCAGTGAATGACCTTCACGCCTAACTTCATTGCCAACTGATTAAAGGATAAATCCTTCACCAATTGCTCAATCTCTTCCGCTTGTCGGTCCACATACTTCTTCTCGGCCAAAGCACGGTTAGCTATCTCAACAAGGCCGTGTTTGGTGAAGTGAGAAATAAGTCCGGGATTGGCGCCGTGCTCGAGGACCGCCGTAGGTCCTGGCTCTCTCCAACCGGATTTCATGAGACGCAGATTCATATGCCGCCAGTACAAAGTCTTTTTAGTGGGGTGGTCGTACTTGTCGTTTTGATAAGGATCCCAGACTTCAACGGAAGTGTTCAAGTACAAGACGCCTTTATCGTGACACCATTGCAAGATCTCGCAGCAATCGATGTTCCAGGCCAAATCAATGACCATGTCACCCGCGCCGACATACTTGCCTAAGAGCGAACCCATATTTTCTTGGGTAACCTTGTCTTGAATAAAACTGACGCCTTTATCAGTCCATTCCTTAAGCGCTGCCGCTTTATCTTCGAAATCCATGACGGCGATTTGAGAGGGAGCCACTTTGATCTTATCTAAGAGGATAGGAAGGGTACATTGCGCTACCGAACCGTAACCGACGAACAGAATTTTTCGTTCAAACGAGACCATAAAGCGACTCCTTACCTTCCGGAACTTGAGACAAAAATGTCACAAAAAAAATTTGGTTAGCGCACACTAGACTATCGTACGAGTCGATGCAACACCCACGAATGTATTGGATAAAAATTTGCTGAGCTGATTTTTTTTTGAAATTTCGGAAGACCGGATAGCCACGCTAGACAAGGCGGAGCTGGATTTAAGAGAAATAAGTTAAATTATAATTGTAGAGTCAATAGCTTACGAAGCTCCCATCAGTTTTTCTAATTCTCCTATTAGAAATAATCGATTTACTAATCGTCCGCGTTCCCCCAGATTCTCGAGTTGAGGGCAGATAAAAGGGGACACTATGCGCTCGCTCCATCCACTAAAATCCGTTTTAATCGTTATGTTTTTGCTTTCGGGACTTGAGGCAAGCGCTCTATGCACTTTCTCGGTAGCTCCAGGCCGCCCTCAGGCAAAAAACGGAGACGTTCTCTTTAAGCTGCTCACCAAGCAAGCGAGCTGCCCAGCGAATGTGTTTCAGCTCCATTCGTTACTCGAACAAAGCGGTTATGAAGTGATGAAATCCCTGGTTTCCAATCAAGGATTCCATAGCCCCTCCAGTAGCTACAGCCTATTTGAGTGGGTGACTGGCAAAGGGACGGCGGGCGAGCTAGTAGCGGGAGATCTCTTTTTGGGCCATTTCACTGGCAATCGGGGAGACAAACTAGTCGCCACACAATCTCCCAGCCAAGGGTTAATGATTGAACTGGAACTTAGAGATCCGACTAAAGACGGGGCCTATAACTTCTATGAACTCGTAGGAAGAGGCGGGGCGCCCCAATGGTTTTATAGAGGTGATTCGTTTGATATCTACACCGATCTAAAAAAGCTTCATCTCAATGCCGCCGGCGATCCTAGCTTTGGGCAAACCTTACGTTGTTCCGGCTGCCATCTTTCGGGTGGTCCCATCATGAAAGAGTTGGCCACTCCTCACAGCGATTGGCTCACAGAGGCGCGACCTTTGAGTCTCAAGGCGTGGACTTTTGATGCTGCGTTGGGCGCTATGCTGAGCAAAACGCCAAAAGAGGCGAGCGAAAGCCTTCCGAGTGCTGTCTCCGATGCCGAAAGCCTAGCCGCTTTAGTCAGAGAGACTTCCTCTCAATTGGTTCACTCAGAGCCGCTCAACCTGAAACGTAAAGCCAGCCAGACACTACCGGAGCAGCTACGCCCCCTCTTCTGCCCGATGGAGCTGAATCTGGAATCTTCCCAAAGCCCATTAAATGAAACGGGTAAGGGTCCCGATATCGACGTCCCCACTGCTTTCTTTACGGATGTCCGTCTCGCCAAAGCCCAAGTCATTCTTCCCAGGGCCGCCTACTTAGAGGCCCTACGAAAGCTTGGCAGCCGCTTTGAAGGGACCGACCCGGTTCTCATGGATGGCGATCACGCTTGGATGACGCCTGTGAAATCGAATTATGATCAAGAAGCTGTCGCCGAGCTCGTGGCCAAAGGCAGAATCTCTGAGCCTTTTGTGGTCTCAGTACTATCGATAGATTTCACCAATCCGGTCTTTTCAAAAAGCCGGTGCCGACTCCTTCCTTTGGTCCCATTGGCAGAAACCTCAGATTGGCAGACGAAATTTCAAGAAGCCTTGGGGAAAAGTCCGCTTCCTCAGGCCAAGACCTTGGCAGCACTCCTTGTCGCTCCCGACGTAAAGCCAAAGGACACGGCGAAGGCCTTCTTAGATCAATGCCAAAAGCGCTACCAAAAACCTGAAGCAGTCGCCTCCTTGGTAGATCTGCTCTTTCAAAGAAGAGCTGAAGCTTTCCAATCAGATATTTCTACGAATAGAGCGGGACAGATTCTAGAGCCCGGTTTTCGTATTATCTTCCCAGAAATCCCTGAAGCTCCGACTCCCGGAAAATTGGGGTTAGATCCCGTGACTTGCGAAGTAAAAGCGAATTAGGCGGCTTGCTTGTAGGTTTGCGATTGTCCGCGGTACCAATCAAGGTAGCGGGCAAGGCCAACGGCGAGAGTAATTTGAGGAGACACACTCAAAATATTTTTCGTCTTATCGAGATCAGCACACTCGTGTTGCGTCTCGCTGAGTAGGGCTGGATCTGTCTTGGTGGCTAGGTCAGTCCCAATCTCAGCTTCAATCGCAGTAATAAGCTGAGTGAGCGACATGGGACGAGACGTACCCACGTTGAAGACTTCGAAAGTATTTTTCTCGGCGTGGTGTAGGAAGTTTACCGCGGCTTCGATCATATCTACGGCATCGGTTATGTAGATATAATCTCGCGTGCTCGATCCGTCTCCAAAGAGCGTTGCGATTTGTCCCTCTGAAGCGGCTCTGCAAAGAACGCGAACGGCCTGGTCAGGCCTTTGGCGAGGGCCGTAGACGGAGAAGAAACGCAGGCAAGCCACTTTCATTCCATAGTTGTAGGCAAACTCATGGCAGATAAGTTCGCCGGAACGTTTCGTGGCAGCATAGGGAGACTGGGGTTGATCCGAAGGAGCATTCTCCTTAAAGGGAAGCAGACAATCGGCGCCATAAACGGAAGCGCACGAAGCAAAAACGAAATTTGAGATACCACGAGTCCGTGCGAATTCTAATACCTTCCACGTACCCTGGATATTGTTTCGTAAGGCGGGCTCCCAATTTCCGACGGAAGCCCGAGCTCCGGCGCGAGCCGCAAGATGAATGATCGAATCAAATGAAACTTTTTCAGAAAACTTAGCATCTAAGCTCACTATATCAAGGGTATGAAAATCAAAGGTGGTTCCCGCTTTGACCGCGATCGCTTTCAGATCTTTGATATTCGCATCTTTTAGATTTCTATCGTACGCAGAATCAAAATTATCGACTCCTACTACAGAGACACCGTTCGTGAGAAGTTTCTCGATCGTATGGAACGCGACAAATCCTGCAGCCCCAGTGACGAGAATTGATTTTTTACCTTCGGGACGTTTCATGACTTCTCCTAAAAGCCCTTAACCCAACAAAAGACGAACCGGTTCACTGAGTTATCGACATTTTTTTCACTTCTCTGAAGCCAGTGGGTAGGCGAGTGCTAGGACGAAGATTCGGCACTAGCTGAGTTGGCCCAGCGTGTTATTTAGTTCAATTCCAAGTGCGGAAATCGCTCGCGGATGGCGTCGTCCATCTTAGCTTTAAAGGCGGGATAGTGCGCGTATGTAGAGCGGCGCAATTGGATCACTATCCCCCCGTTACCGACGCTAGACGAAGGGACATTTTTGAGACGCTTTATCATCTCCAAGCCCCAATCCATCGCCCTGGTTTCACCGGTCTCGGCGTCGATGATAGAAATGAGGCACATGAGGAATCGCACGTTGTTGTAAATCTGGACAGCAAGAGACGAATTTCGCCCTCCAAATGATTTGCGGTAAGCCTCTTCGTAACCATCGGGGTCATCCCCAAAGACTAGTAAGTACGTCATTATCTTTTCAAGAACGTCGGGAGAATGCGCACTTTTTATGGCATTACTGGAAAGAGAATCGACAGTGAGCCAGCCCACCTGAGTCTTATAAATCTTCCAAATCAGAGAAGGGGTAAGCGCTATCACTTCGTCCGGATTTAGCGTGAGCGGATCTATTCCGGATGCCGTAATTCTAGCTTTGCATTCCCATTCGGGAACCTGCCGAGCATTGGCCCTCGCTTTGAGAGCGAAACTTAAGCTAACAAAAACAATAATGTAGAAAAATCGGCTCATGGGGGTGGCGGAACATAACACAGCCAAGAGAGATAGGGGCTTGGAAATTCATTCACTATCGCCTTCCGCATAAATTTGTTATGAAGCGCCAAGAGGTAAATGTGAAAATTCAGCCCTTTATCGTTGGCAGCGGCTCGGCGGCAGCGGCCATGCAAAAATCTATTTTCTCGGTGGGAATTCTCGAACCACGATGGCAAATATTACCTGCGAATAAAGTTGCCCGAAATGAAAAGTTAACGGTCTCTGCTGAAACCGATACCGTATCATTATTATGTCTCGCCAATCCGCACGGCTTACATACGGCAACGCTACTTCGCGCCGCCGAAGCTGGGTTTCGATACGTCCTTTGCGAAAAACCCGTCTGCGTTTCTCTCGAAGAAGTAGAAGTCTTAAAAAAGTTTCCTAAAGAAATCACCGTCGGCGTTTGTCACGGCTATCGAATGATGTGGGGCCCCCAAGAACTTAAAGGTTTATTGGACTCGGGAGAGATGGGAAGGATCATCAGCGTCGAAGGTCGCTACTGGCAATCTTCCGCCGCCCAAAAGGCAATCTCGGGGACTCCTCCGTCCTCGAATTGGAAAAATGATTCGGCACTCAGCGGCCAGTTCGATGTCCTTACCGATTTGGGATCCCATTGGACGGATCTTATGAATTTTTTGGCAGGAGAAGGTCCTGAAAAAACCATGCTTTGGCAATCATACCTCAATAGCGAAGCAAGCCATCGAGATACTCACGTCATCCTCACTCTTGATTATAGGAAATTGGGAAGGACGTTGGGATCGGTTTCCAAAACAGTTCATGGCAAAGGCAACCATCTTGAAATCAACATCATCGGGGAAAAGCTCTCGGCTTCCTGGCAATTTAGTAATCCCGATACCATTGTGATCGGGCGCGGCGACGAAACGAAAACAAAAAGCCGTCAGCGCTCCGAATCCATTGGTTCAGGACAATCTCCTTTTCACGGAATGGGTTGGTTGGAAGGCTATATCGAAACGGCGCACCAACTTTTAAGACACGCGGATGGTGATAAAACCGCTTCCTTTCCGACTCTTTCTGAAGCCGTTCAGGTAATGGAAACACTGCTTAAGATTGAGAAGCGATAAGCGGTGAGTACTAACTTCATCACCGTTGTCTTCGAAGGCTTCCTCTTAGGGTGGGCCGTCGCCTGGCCACCAGGACCTATCAATTTAGAAATGTTCCGTCGTGGAATTTCGAGAGGCGTGTTTGCCGCGTGGATCGTAGGCCTAGGAGCCTGCACGGGAGATTTCTTTTGGGCTTTGTTAATGAATACCGGCGCCACAGTCCTTGCTCAAAATCCAAAAGTGAAATTGGGCTTTGGCTTACTCAGTAGCGCTTTGCTGCTTTTTATTGCTTACACTCTTTTTAAACATTGGTTGGCGCACCGGCGCGAAAACCCACAAGCCGAAAATGAGGCGCTATCACCTACCTCCAAAAATGATCGTAACGGATACCTCACTGGTCTAGGACTCTCTTTCACAAGTCCGTGGAACATCGCTTTTTGGTTTGCCGTCGCAGGCCAAAGCGTAGGAATGAATAGCTGGCATTCCACTCTAGTTTTGGCGTCGTCGGTAATGTTGGGGGCGCTCACCTGGATCGCCATTATGGCCACTTCAGCGGGCTTAGGCGGTCGATTCCTCAGTCGTTCCCTCCAAAAGCACGCCGAACTAGTCACCGCGATTTTGATGGTAGCTTTCAGCCTTCAATCGCTGAATCGCCTATTTTTTCATAGTTAAATCAATATCTTAACGCCTAACGTCAAGCAATTAACGCGTCGTACCGAAGATATGGGGTGCAGAACTTCTATGAAATTCTTGGCGTGCCGTCCGACGCCACCACGAAAGAGATTCGATGGGCCTATCGGCAATTGGCTTTTGACTGCCACCCTGATCGCAATGCTCAAGATAAAAGCTCGGCTGAGATTTTGAAATTGGCTAACGAGGCCTATCACGTCTTGGTCGACCCGATCACGAGGTACGAGTATGACATGCACGTGTTTGGAAAGAGCATGTCAGTAGGGAATGCCCTAAGTTTCCCTCAAGGGAACTCCGTAAACATCTCTTTTGACTCTCAGCACGGATCGATTCTAGGAATGGGATTAAGAGAGTCCGCTTTACTGTCGCTCGCGCTTCTCGGAGCACTTCCCGTTATTTTTCTATCTGACCTTTTTCTCCCCCAAGTCACTTTTTTAACGTCACTGGGGGAAGTTTGGGTGGTGACGTTACTAGCCGGAGGCTTCAGTCGCGCGACCGCTTCTCGAACAGGAATTTCTCAAATTGAGATGGAAATTCTAGGAATTATTCTTGGAATTATTGGCGCGACCTTCGTTTTACATCCCGAAAATGATTTTTTATCTTTTGTGGCGATCGTAAAGATTGCGGCAGCCGCTGGCGTTGGCGGTTGGATCGCAGGCTCTCTCTCTGGAATGGTATCAGCAAAACTTCTCCTCAAATCCACATGGGGCAAAATGGCCGTCGCTACGCTTGTCGGGGCCCTATTAGGATGCGCTTTGGGAGGCATTGGCTCATACCTTCTTAGCACGGGAACCTTAAATCAATACCTCCTCTCTTCCTTAGCTAATGATATGGGAAATGCCGAAACAGCGGCTTTCTTGTTAGGAGCCATCGGCGGCGGGACCGGGGGAGCTGTCCTTGCTACCGCGCTCTCGTGTCGACAGCATGCCGTGGCCAGCTATACTGCTGAAAATCGCCACAATCTCAC
>JBBQIT010000063.1:0-11991 GCA_038325205.1 Bdellovibrionota bacterium | reverse complement strand
AACCAATAAACGGGCGTTACACGCCCGATCCGCGGCTCTTCAACATAGCGTTATCGGCAGAAGTGAGTGAATTCTGAAGGGTAAGTGGCGGAACCGCGTCGAGAACGGTCGGGCCTACAAAAGGGATGAATTTGCCCCTTTTTCGCGGTACCTCTAACCCACTTCTCACGGGCGGTTAGCTCAGCTGGATAGAGCACTTGGCTTCGAACCAAGGGGTCAGGGGTTCGAATCCCTTACCGCCCATTTTTTACCAAAAAATGGTTCTACAAATGGGGCGACGCGAGAGCGTCGCGACCCTGTATAGGGATTCGAATGGCGGAGCCGTACGCAACCACAAATTCATTTGCGGATCAGAGCGACGGCGAGCCCGGCCTGCAGGCGGCCCATGGGGCCGACCGGAAGGCGAATCCCTTACCGCCCATTTTTTACCAAAAAATGGTTCTACAAATAGGGCGACGCGAGAGCGTCGCGACCCTGTATAGGGATTCGAATGGCGGAGCCGTACGCAACCACAAATTCATTTGCGGAAGTTTGCCGCTCTCCCCACTCTATTTTCACCCTGTGTGTCTCGCCTGAGTGCGGCAATCATGTTATTATCCGAAAGGTCTGTCCGACCGTGTGACCCGTTAGGAAAAAAAGGGAATGAACGCGACTCTCATCAAGCTTATGGGCTGGAAGGCCAACGTTTTAAATGGCGATCCGAGTCTGTACGACCAGTGGAAATGGGTACGAAGGCATCTTCAACCCGGCCCCTACCGCACCCTTGAAGTCGATTGCGGAACCGGTTGCTTCTCGCTTTATGCCGCGACTTTGGGAAATGAAGTCTTTGGGTTAGATCCCGACGCTGCCAGCATTCGAAGTGCCGAATCCCAAGCGCGCCTACTCGGAGCCCGGACAACTCAATTTCTTCGATCAGACTCAGGCACCCTTTTAGAGCTCGCTCGGAAAAAAGGATTCAACGCTTTCGATCAAATCCTGTGTTTAGACGCCACCGACCATTTAGAAACTCAACTCTCCTGGGTTTCCCGTCTCAGCGAATTGCTCAAGCCCGGTGGAAAGTTGCTAATGACCGCAGACTACAAATACACGAAGCCCCTTTATGGTGAGGCTCCTCCACCCGCCCAAGACGCTTCCAAAGACTTAGAAAAACTCCGAGGATTTACTCACGAAGAGATCGGGCGCCGCTTTAAAGAAGCGGGAATGCATGTCATTGAGCAAGATTATTTGAGCGGATTAGTGACCCAAACTCTGAACAGCGCCACTCGCGCGGTGAGCAAAGCAAACTCCACTGTGGCTTGGAGCTTGGTTCTCCCCCTAAGACTGCTTCAAGTGATGGACTCTCCCGTTACCCGATTCACCCGCCATCCCCACCTGCAGCTAGCCGTCGTTGGAGTAAAACCACGCCCGAAGACAACAGAACCTGCTACACACTAAGATTAATCATATTAATTAGTTAACTTATCGGACCCCTCACACCTCTTGAGCTAATTCTCGAGAAATGGTACCTATCCGCCCCAAGTTAAAGGGGAAAATGAAGATCTCAGGTTGGTCATTCTTTCTATGGCTTAGCTTAGCCTTTTGCGCGTGTGACTCCGCTTTCGCCATCCCCCTCGTGAAGGCCCTTTATTACGAACTTTGCGGCCCACTTGTTTCTCAATATGCGAAAAACATCCGCACTCCAGACTCGAGCCATGATGCTTTAGCGATACTCGTCCAAATGGGAACTAAATCGTGGACGGAAGACGAAATGCGGACTCTCTGGGGGAAAAGACTGATCGAAAAAAAAGTCGCGGAAGAAGTTGTCCGGTACGTAAACCAATTCCCCCCATGGCTCCAAACTCCGGCGGCTTACCACTACTGCAAAGACCGCGTGAGAGCATGGAATAAGAAGTTAGGGCAACAGGCCTACATCGTCAGGGACGACTGCGGGTTCTGGCGAACGCACGAGGGAGAAAAATTTCTCGACGATTACATCACCCTTTATGAAATTCTTGAGCACGAAATTTCCCCGGGCGGATTTCCGGACATTGTACGAGGTACCATCAAGGTACCAACCATAAGCCACTCCCAATTAGTGATGGTCGCCTCAATCTATCGTCTGGAGAGATCCAAGCAGTTTGAAAAAATTAGCCCCGCGATCGTGCGCCAAGACTTAGAGGCCCTGTATGAAAAATTGAAGTTCAGCGAACGCACGAAACTCCTAGGCGATACCTTTGCTACCGATCTAGATCTATTAGTCGACCGCGATTTCGTCAGTAGAAAAGACGACAACCTTTTCTATACCGTAAGCGGTCGGGAACAGCTGCAACGCGCTTTCTCTCTTTATAAGGTCCCAGATAATGGCATCGAGTTTAGCGACGCAGCGATGAGAGAATTACTTAAGGCCGTTAATAGATCACCAGACGAGCCTAAAGAAGAGTGAAATATCGTCCCTTAACATTTAAGCCTTTTTGAAGGATAAATAGGGCCATGAGCAGAGACAAAAGCCTTCAAGAGACCTATTCCCCTACGAGCATTTGCTTTGGATGCGGCCCAGCCAATTCCAAGGGGTTGCGCATTCGAAGTTTGAAAGCGGCGGACGGCGAAGTTATCGCGGATTGGAAACCAGAACCGCATCATGAAGCTTTCCCGGGCGCCCTAAACGGTGGAATCGTAGGAAGTCTTCTCGACTGTCATTGCAACTGGACTGCGGCAGCACATCTGATGGAAATAGGAAAGACCGAAGCGCCCCCTTGCACGGTTACGGCGGAATATTCGATTAAACTTTTAGCTCCGACGCCTTCACAAAGCACTGTCCACTTGAGTGCTAAGGTCGTGGAATCGAAGACAGACCGGGCAGTCGTAGAGGGAACTTTGAGTGTCGACGGAAAAGTAACGGCAAAATGCCGCGGAACTTTTGTGGCGGTTAAACCAGGGCATCCAGCCTTTCATCGGTGGTAAATGGCACTTTTAGGAGCACATACTTCAATCGCTGGGGGAATCTCCCAAGCCATTGATCGCGGCGAAGCCATGAAATGCGAAGCGATCCAGATCTTCGTACAATCGGGCCGAACTTGGAAAATCCCCGCCCTGGAGGAAGACGAGCGCAAACGCTTCCGCGATCAATTCGCTACAGCTAAACACGTGAAGAGTGTCGTGGCCCACAACTCATACTTACTGAATCTTTCGACTACAAATGCCGAACTCAGAAAAAAGTCGGTCGCTTATTTCGTAGAGACCATGAACCGATGTGAAGATTTGGGAATCGAAGGGCTAATTACCCATCCGGGAAGCCATTTGGGGGCTGGAGTCGAAGCAGGAATTAAAGAAACGAGCAGCAGTATTAAAGAAGTACTAAAAGCTTGTCGCGGATTCAAAACAAAACTTATTTTAGAAAACACGGCTGGCCAGGGTGGTTGCATCGGCCATGAAATAGAGCATCTTCAACAAATTGTAGAGGGCAGTGGTGTCGAAGATAGGATCTACTTCTGTTTCGACACCCAACACGCTTTTGCCGCGGGATATGATTTACGAACCGAGGAGGGGTATGAGTCGACGATGGAGAAGTTTGATAAACTTCTCTCATTAAAGCGACTGGTCGCTTTTCATCTTAACGATTCGCTCAAAGAGTTTAATTGCCACGTCGATCGTCATCAGAACATCGGGAAGGGCTTCTTAGGGAAAGAACCCTTCCGTCGGCTAGTTAACGATCCCCGCTTTGCTGATGTTCCCATGTGTATTGAGACGAATCCAGGCGAAGATGATGTCTTTCACAAAGAAGACTTAAAGCTCCTCAAATCGCTTCGAAAGAAAAACTAGTAATTATTCGTCGCTAGCTTTCATTTTGTGAAAGACATGTTCTAAGGCGACTTTGCCCCCAGTGAGAGCATATTGGTGATTTCGGAACGTAAGGTCGGTTCCGTTCACTTCCCAATCGTAGTGCAGCAACACCTTCGCCGCGTTGTACTTAAGCAAAGTGTAGATATCGCGTCCCACTCCCAAATTTTCGTGGGTGATGGTTACGCCGGTGTATTGAAAACCAACGTAGCCTAAGTCACAACCGGCTGGAGTACAGTAAGGAAAGTAGAAAGCGGTTTCTGTGGGATCGCTAATCGAATCCACTTCGGCTTTGTCGTCATTTTCCTTAGGCGGAGCCCCTCCCGCGGACACGAGCTGATAGGTTCCTTCCAAAGAAGGCAAAAACTTTGTCGCATCTACCACGTCACCGGGAGCTTTTCCCGTCGTCGCCACGACTTCGATCGCTCGACAAGCGGCCGTCGTGCAATCTTGTGCTTGAATGATGTAGTAGCCATCAAGGATTTGATAAGTAATCTTGATGTCGTTTGCCCCGACCTTCGCCACTTGAGTAATGGTATTGTCAGTGCGGGTAAGGGAGGTAATCGTCGAATCGGTGATTAATGAATACTCTGGCACCGAGGACGTTCCCATCATCAGAGGCACGGTTTTGAATCCGACGCCAGCGTCGCTGGCCACGATCTCAACCGTCCCTTCGCGGTAGTTGCCGTTCCATTTTAAAACAGACCGGACTCCGAGAATTCCGCTTAACAAAGAGTAGTCTGGCGCCGCGATGGCAGAAATCGAAAGACTTAGTACTAGTAGGCAGATCAGCTTCACGTTCCCCCCTTTTTTGCATCCCATACCTTAAGCATAGCAAGGAGGGCTCATAGAGGGGAGGAACACCCTAGTTATTGAGGACAGGTGTTAAAGACGAGAAACAGGCATGAGAGCGGTGCGTCAACGAATCGTTTGTTACGTCATTGCAAGGGCGATAGCCCGAAACAACCTATTCGTGCGCTATTTTTAGTTGGGTATAACTTTGCCATTGCGAGTGGCGGTATCCTTTGGAGTAGCCGTTATCGACGCAGGGGCAGGGCTCTTTCGATATTTTTCGTAGAATGACTTTTCAAAAGTGCGAACGCGTTGATAGTTCGTCTCCCCACCCAAAATAGTCATGAAGTCCGGAAGAAACTCGGCTTCCTCGTTATGAAGTCGAGCCACGCTATCTCTTTCAAATTTAGGATTGATGAATCCCCGCATCTCGGAAAGCTTTCTAATAAGCGTACTTTCTGCGGCTACGTATTTTACGATTACCTTTTCGTCAAAGTGAAGCTCACTCAAGAAAAAGTGATTTAATTCTAAAACCCATCGTTTCTTTGTCTCGTCGTTCAACTTCATATCCAGATATCCCGTTGTGTAAACGACATTATCAGCGTAGTTCCCCTTATATATTTCGTCCATTGGCGGTTCAAACTTTGCTTGGGCAGCAAGTTCTCTAGCGCTATTGTGAATAAATTCTTCAGAAGGAGAGGTTCTAGGGAAAAGTCCCGCGACATATTGTTTAATCTGTGACGAATAGTCTAACCACACTCCCCCGATTAAGATCGCTCCCACCATTGAAATCAAGACCTTCACCCAATAGTGTTTCGCGTGTTTCGCACTTTGCGGGTCCAAGTGAAACAAACGCTCGTCGGTGGTCTGTGACTGAGATTGGCTTGGGAGAAAGGAACCTTCTACAATGCGCCGGATTCCCTTTAATAGACTTTCTGCTTCTTCTTTGGAAGCTCCGTGACTTCGCAAAATCTGATCTAACTGGGAACCCAACGATTGCTCTAGATTGGTAGCGATTTCGCGGATCTGATTCGAACGACTCGCCTCCCGTTCTGCTTCATCTTCCTCTTTACGAAGATCGTTCTCCCGTCGCTCTAAAGCCATCCGCTCGCCAATGTCGTGCTCTACTTGGCGCTTTTTCTCCGCTAACTTCTCTTCTTCTTCCTTATGGAAAGCATCTAGCTCCCGCTGAGCCTTCTTTTTCTGTTCTTCTAGAAGTCTGCGCTGCTTTTCAAGCTCTTCTTGGGTCTGGTTTTTCGTCGAAGTCCCAATGGAAGCGGCTTCTTCGCGAAGCTTTTTATTCTCTTCCTCGAGTCTCGCGCGCAACTCTTCAATCTCACGCCGCGCTTTAGTTCTTAGCTGCTCGATCTCTTCCTGCATTCGCCTGTTCGCCTGTTCAGACTCACGTGCCGCTTTAAGCCGTGCCTTTTCTACCTCTTCCAAACCCGATTTTTGGGCGGCTTCCGCCTCTTCCCGGGCCTCTTCTCTGATCTTTTTGGCGTCGTTTAGCGCTCTATCCCGTGCCTCACTGAGTTCTTGCGCCGTCTTGTCTCGAAGCTTATTGGCCTCTTGGCTCGCTTCCCTCATCAAACGTTCTTTTTCACGCTCGAGTTTGCGCTCTAAATCTTCTTTTTCTTCTCTTAGCTTTTTAAGCTCGCCGATAGTGTCATTAGCGATGCTGTTTCGTGTGATGAGCTCTTTTTCGGTGGATTGGACGAGGCGATTCAGCGCGGTGTTTTCTGTTCTCGCATCTTCATAGGTATTAGACATAGCCCGAATCTCCTTTTGGAGACTATCCATCTTAACTTGGGCCTTCTGGTTCGAATTTACGAGATCGTCCCAACGCTTCCTTAAATTTTCGACTTCACTAGCGGTATGCTCACGAGTCCGCTCGATCACGGTAAGCTCTTGAACCGCGAGATCCTTTTTAGACTTTAGCTCCTGGAGTTCCACCTGCATCGATGCCCGCTGAATGTCCAATTCGCGCTTTCTAGATTCAATTTCGAGTTGAGCACGTGCCGCATCGATCTTACTCTCTTGAGTTAAACGCCCGTACTTTAGCATCTCTTCGGCACTCTCTTTTCGAAGCAGCTCCACTTCCACCTGAAGGAGCCGAATCTGATCGTTTAGATCGGGGCGAATTTGTTCGCTCTGAGTGGGCTCCAAAGGATTGTTCGTCTCCTCTACCGAGAGAGAAGCCTCTACCTCCTGCACAGCAATTTGAGTTGGTGGTTTCCTCGATTTTTTTTGGGGTGGCGGAGGTAGCGAACCAGATCTCCTGGGTCGCGCGATCGCGTGAGTTTTTTCGAGCGTATTTTCATCGATGTCTGCGAGTACCTGGCTCGTGGAAGGGACTAAAGCGATACGAAGCTCTATTTTGGTTCCTAAACGTACGAGTAATACATCTGGGCAAAGCATTGGCCGGTTAGGCTCGATCCTAAGACCATTAACGAAGGTGCCGTTGCTGGAACCTAAATCCGTCAGCCAAATGGCTTGCCCTTTGGCTTCAATGTCCAAATGATTTCGACTAACTTGATCATGAATGATCTGAAAGTCGGCATCTTCGGCCCGCCCCACCACGACGTTAGACGACGCAAAGTCCTGAGTAGGCCGCTCATCGAAGTCGATCCTAATCAGGAATGGAGGTTTGACATCTTTCATTGAAGTTCTTGTCTAAGACGCCTTTTTCGTTGGAGTCTCTTCAGGCGTAGGTACCGCTTGCGGTGGCGCTACAGCTCTTCCCTTTCGTCTGTCCTTTTCTAAATTACCGCCACCACTTCTCGAAAGTTCTCGCATCACGGAAAATTCAGCAGTCGCTTCTACGGGATCGCGATTCTCATCAAAGTTGGGAATGTTTTCGGGAAGCACATTGTTATCGCAACGACGCCAGAGATATTCCAAAGCGAGTTCGTAGCGATTCACGATCTCCACAAAGAGATTTTCCGGGGCCAACATGATGTTAACGACCTGGGTGCATACCGATAGAAAAATTCCCGTGACGGAAGTGCTCATCGAGTAGGCTACCTTCAGAAGGAAGGCATCCATTACGGCTTTCGTACCGTCTACATCGCTCAAATTCATTCCGCTTAGTTCCGGAAGCGCTCTCATAATGCCCAAAAACGTTCCGAAAATGCCGCCAACCACGAAAAGTCCCGGTAGGGCGTTCAAGAAATCCGTCGCAGGGGCGATAGGAACCCAGCCAAAGACCCGATTGAAGCAGGGATTGTTTTGATAGACCGATTTAGAGATCTCTAGAAACTTGGGAGCTTGGTCGTTATAGCGCAAGAATTTAATCTGCTTCAGAGTGTCTCGGACAATGCGTGCTGCACCCGATTGAATAAGGAAGATGCGATCTCCGGGAGACATCACGTAGTCCATCTTTCGACGTTTCATGATGCCCCGAATCTCAAATATTTCGTAGAAGGTCTGTTCGAGGAGGCGTTTGGTTAGCACATAGAACGAGTGCGAACCGCCCTTATCCATCTCCATGAAAGTGTGAATTCGTTTATCGAATTCTTTGGCGAACCATTCCTCTCGCTTTACTGTGTACTGAATCAGAAAGCGAAGGGTGACTCCCGTGGCAAAGATAAGGAGCATCGCAGGTACGATGGCATCTGCCGCGAAACGGACTAAGAAGTCCACGAAGTGTTTGGTAATCATTAGGCTTAGCATTACTTTTCTCCTAAACTAAAATTTTTCAGTCCTTGAGATTGAATTTAACGACAACTTTTTGCGCTCTTTTGCAGTTATATAGCTTACAAAATTCTTTTTCCTTAGTGCCAGACGGAATCTCCGAACCCGCTTTTCCATCTGGGAGATACCCACGCCCTACGACTTTCACCAAAGGAAGTAGTTTCTCTTGATGGGTGTAACTAAGTTCGCGTCTGTCAAAAATGTACTTGAAGATGGAATTTGCGCGCGAAAAGCTTAGTCGCAAATTGTAATCGACCGCTTCTCGATCTTCGTCTTTCAAACTCTGGGGATTTACGTACCTCCCTTTATAGGTGGGTGACGCAAATCCAATAATCTCTACGTTAGCAATCTTGTCTGCAGATCTAGGATCACTGAAAAGACTTTGAGTATAAGCAGGAATGAATTTTTTGAGACGGTTCTCCATTCCAGGTTTTAACGAAGCCTGCCCTGCTTCAAAGTAGTCATCCGGGAAAGCTAGGGTCACATCCCCTGTCGTTTCATCCACAGCCGCTTGAATTCCTGCTTTGCCAAAATTCCTGCGAATAGCAGCCGCTAGATTTTTCTTGGCGTCCGCAATCTCTTTCACATGTTTCATTTCGGCTGAGATTTCGGCGTTGGACTTTTTCAAATCTTGTACGGTCGCAAGAGCTCGACTCTTTTCTGCGGAAGCGGATTGTAGCGCGCGATTAGTTTCCTCAGCTTGGGCAGAAAGCCCTGTGAGCTGCCCTTTTAAGTTTTTTGTTTCTCCTTCAAGCCCAGATACTTTTCCTTTAAGCGCTCGCGCTTCGCCTTCAGCCCGCGATTTGCCTGCGGAAGCGGATTGTAAGGCGCGATTGGCTTCTTCAGCTTGGGCAGAAAGCCCAGTGAGCTGGCCCTTTAAGTCTTTTGTTTCGCCTTTAAGCCCAGAGACCTGACCTTTAAGCGCTCGTGCTTCGCCTTCGGCCCGCGATTTGTCCGCGGTGGCTGATTCCAACGCTGCTTCTGTCTCAGCTGCGGTCGCCGCTAAGCCAGCAAGTTTTCCTTGGAGAGCATGGGCTTCGCCTTCTGCCTTATGGCGAAAAGCGGCTTCGCGTCGCTCGCGCTCGGCTGCCGAGAGTTTGTGTTTTTTCAAATCCCTGTCAAATTGAGCTCGTTCGGCGGCGAGATTCTTTCGGCTCTCCGCTTTCAGAGCATCCATTTGTGCACGATAAGTCGCTTTGGTATCTTTTATCTCGGAATTTAGAGCAATGCGTTCTTCTTCGCTCTGTTTTCGAAGTTGAGTAATCTCCGTGTTGCTCTTCTCTTTTAAATTAGCGATTGCGCTTTCAAGCGATGCCTTAGATGACTTCGCTTTTTGCTGCTGCAATTCGAGTTGGCGAATATTTGCAGTAAGATCCGATTGGGCTCTGGCAATCTTGTTGTTGTTCTCAGCAATTACAGAAGCTTTTCGTTTTATCTCGGCGCTCTGCTTTTCGATGACATTCTCTTTGGTGACGAGCATTCGATCTCGTCGCTGAATCTGACCTTTCGCTAACACGTTGGCGTCGATGATGTTGCGGATGATCTGTTGGTACTCGTTGAGCGCGATTTCTTTCTGCTCATTTTCAGTGGCTTGCTTTCGAAGCGATTCCTTTTCCGTCTTCGCCTCTTCTTTGAGCAGCTTCAGCTTGTCGATGAGGTTAGCGTAGACTTGTTGCTCGGAGCCGGAAGTTTTCGCGAGTTGTTCATCACGCAAAGTGCTGTACACCCGAATCTGTTCTTTAAGATCCTGCGCTTCGCGAGACAGTCTTTGGTACTCGGTATTTTTTTGCACACCGAAAGTTCCGCTGCGTAACGTAGCAACCACATAAAGAAGCAAAAAGACGATGGACAGCATCAAAAAGAGATCGCTGTACGACGTCCAGAAGCTGGAATGCTCGTCCCGTTGTTTTCGAATTCGATCGTAATTTAGTCCCATATCGTAAGAGTCCTCGGAAATACTTTTCGGCATTTTCGGTAATGGAATTAAGGAGATATTCTGGGAAATAGAGATGGGGGGGTAGGACGGCGAGTCATCCCCAAATCCGAGCCTTAGATCTAGGTAATAACGCTAGCGCTGACGCTAACGCGAACGCTAGGTTCGAAGGCGCTTTTCCCCGAGTTAGCGTCAGCGTTAGCTTTATTACCGATGTCTAAGACTAAGCGAATGAAAATGTGATGCCACGCATCAATGAAGGTGAAATGAGGTTGGGGAAATTCTAAAAAAGTGAGCCGCGATGGATAGGTTTTCGGCCCCCATCGGGGGACGAAAACCCGGGGAAGTCCCACGAACTAACACCGAGTCGAATTACTCGGCGCGCGTGGGTCTTCCCTTCAAATCCATCGCATCTGGACTGCACAACGCTATGCGTTGCGCTTAATTGAGATTGCTCTTAATTCGTGGGGAATAGGTTTGCAGAGACTGGAGCTTTTAAAAAATAGTGAGCCGCGATGGATTTGAACCATCGACCCTCTCATTAAAAGTGAGATGCTCTACCAACTGAGCTAGCGGCCCCTACTGGAAAGCCCTGTATTATCCTCAACCGCCGCGGAATGGCAAGGAATCTCACTATGCTAGAATAGAGATCGTGAGATTTATTCGCCGATTCCTGGTTTGCGGGGCCCTAATACTTTCCGCTGCCCTATTGCCATCCTGCTGGTTCGATTCCGCTCAGACGCTTGATCTTGAAGTAAGTCTGTTTTCTGGGGTCGATACTATCGTCCGTCTCGATGACACCGAATCAGATACGATGTCTCGAACGCCTGAGCGTTGTGAAAGTGAACCCATTGCCGTCGATTCACCCTTGGCCGAACTGAAATTCACTCAACTTTGTGAGTACAAATCCCTCGGGATCAAGGCCTACTACAGGTTTGGGCGTGTCGCGCTTTTAGAATTACAAGAGCCGTTCCACGGTGTGGTGAAGGGTAAAAATCTAAGACTCTTTGGACTGACTCGGGTGGCGGGCAAGACTTGGAGAGATACTTTGATTCAACGGTTTGGAGCGCCTGGGGCGGAAAGTCAGGGAGGAAGACTCTCTTCTCAAGGACTTTTCTACTACTGGGGTGATATCGCTTTCAATGGGCAGGGGCCTAACCAACTCGCCCTTTATCGCGATCAGACCATCCGCACGTATCGAGGACAAAACTTCGGCCGAGTACTCGATTTAGGTTTCCACTGAGATTTTAGGGGCCCTAAACGGGCGGGGTTTACTAAGCGCCATCGCGGCAAATAGCATCGCCCCTAACGCTAGAACGAACACCGCAAGCACGTACAAAACTGCTCTCCAGGAGTGAAATGCTGAAAAGGGCGACTTCGCCGTCCAAAGAACTCCTAGAGAGAGGACGGCGATCCAAAACCCCCAAATAAGATCCAGCCATCGCATCAGCGCACTTTTAGCCAATCCCAGAAGAGCAAAACAGACAGGAATGGCGAATAGGCCCACACTTCTCACCCAAACATCACCAAACCACCCCCGGGAATCGACCGGAACAAACGGCAAATAGGCCGTCGGAACAAGGCTTAAACCCATCCCAGCGAGCGCCAAACCCAGCAGACAAAGAAAAAGTCTCATAAGTTCTAATGGTAACATGACTCAGCACCGGATGGGACCGCGGCCGGGACGCCTAATGCGAGCTTTGTCATTCCCCGCCGGGCATGTTATCAAACTACGAACGTAACTGGTCAGCTGGGGA
>JBBQIT010000062.1:0-12002 GCA_038325205.1 Bdellovibrionota bacterium | reverse complement strand
ATAGCAGCAGCCTCGACAGAGATCCCTTTTTACGCGAGCATTTTTTAGGACATCGCCAAATGCGCCGGACTCCCAGCCGATTAGAGACAGGGCTCAGAAATTTTCTCTTCGGTGATCTTCAAGGGCTTCCCCCAGAAGCGGGTTGAGATTAACCCTGAAAAGCCGCAATCCCGGTAATCTGTTGTCCAAGGACTAATAGATGAATGTCGTTAGTGCCTTCGTAGGTGTAAACCGTTTCCAAGTTACAAAGATGTCTCATCGTTCGGTACTCATCCATGATTCCATTGGCACCCAAGAGATCCCGCGAAGTACGAGCTACATTTAGCGCCAATTCCACGTTGGATTGTTTTCCCAAACTCACATGAGAGTGATGAAGCGCTCCGTCTGCTTTCAAGCGTCCCAACTGCATCGCTAAGAGTTGCCCCTTGGTAATGTCAGAGGCCATGATCGCAAGTTTTCTTTGAACGAGCTGAAACCCCGCCAAAGTTTTGCCAAAGACTTTTCTCTCTTTCACGAAGGAAAGGGCTTCGTCGAAACAACATTCCGCAGCTCCCAAAGCGCCCCAGAGAATACTGTAACGAGCTTGGTTTAAGCACTGCAAAGCGGATTTTAACCCTTCAGACTGCGGAAGCAGGGCGTCCTTAGGCAGCTTAATCTGGTCGAAATAGAGCTCAGAAGTCGCAGACGCTCTCAGCGAAAGTTTTCCCTTCATTCTCGTCGCGCGAAATCCAGGTACCTGGGTCGGGACGACGAAGCCGCGAACCCCCGATGCCGTTTGCGCCCAAACAATCGCGACTTGAGCAATATCACCGTTGGTAATCCACATTTTGGATCCAGAAAGAAGCCAGTGATCCCCTTTGTCCTCAGCTTTCGTTTTCATGTTTCCGGGGTCTGATCCCCCTTCGGATTCGGTAAGACCAAAACAGCCAATGGCGGTTCCCGCGGCTAATCGAGGAAGCCATTCCTTTTTCTGAGCTTCGGACCCAAAGGCAGAGATAGGATACATGACCAATCCGCCTTGAACCGAGGCGAAACTTCTCACTCCGGAATCGCATCTTTCAAGCTCACGCATGGTGAGGCCATACGATATCGGGTCCATGGGAGGGTTAGGAAGTCCTTCTATAGTGGCCCCTAAGAGCCCCATGGCCCCCATTTTTGGGATGATCTCGACCGGAAACTGCTCGTCTCGGTACGCCTGACGAATTTTGGGCTCGATCTCCTTTTGGACGAAGTCACGCACGGACTGCGTAATGAGCCTCTGGTCCTCACTCAGCTGCGACATGAGATGCAAAAGGTCTGGAACGGGGGAAATATGGGGAGACTTCATGACTTTCAGCTCCTACGTGAACCGGGTAGTTTGCGCCCTCCGACGGAATGTAATGCGTCGTTTGGGCTAACGGAAGCCTTTTCTGGGGCTATTGCCACGCTAATTACACGATGGCATTATCCCCCTTACCGTAAAGGGGTAAGGCTAATAGATGAATTTTGAGTCTTGGTTCCAACAATCGCATTCACACATTCCCGCTCGCGGGGTAACCGCCGTTCTTCGGCTTGCTGCCGAAGAAGCGACACTTCCTTTCATTGCCCGATACCGCAAAGAGCAGACCGGCAATTTAGACGAAGTCGCTATTCAAGACATCTTGGATGGCAAAGAGCGCTGGGAAGAGATCTTAAAACGTCAGGCCTTCATCTTAAGTGAAATCGAAGCGCAACAAAAACTGACTCCCGAATTAAAAGAGAAAATTTCCAACGCGTTTCAAATGGACGTTCTGGAAGATCTCTATCTGCCGTATAAACGAAAACGAAAAAGCAAAGCCTCGCTCGCGAAAGAAGCAGGCCTTGAACCTTTGGCCGATTGGATTTGGAATTGCGGTCATGGAACGGAAACTCCGCTTACCGGTCAGACTCTTGAGATTTGGGCCTTCACTTTCCGAAACGAAGAAAAAGGATTTAAGGACGCCGAAACTACGATTGGCGGCGCTCAAGATATTTTGATCGAACGGCTTTCTGAAAATTTAGAATTGAGACAACTGGTCCGCGACAAAGTCTTTAAAAAAGGTTGTGTGATCAGTGGCAAAGGCGAAGGTGCGAAGGCCAACAGTAAATACGAAAAGTATTTTACTTACCACGAGCCTCTCGAGTCTCTCGCGCAACCCCAATCCTCACATCGCTATTTAGCCATTCGTCGCGGCTGGGTAGAAAAAGAGCTCTCGATGAATATCGGTGGCCTTCCTACAGATGAAACCTTTGAATCGCAAATGGTGGAAGCCTTTGAGAAAGCCGCTTGTACGGTCGCCGATTCTCCAGGAGCGGCGGTTCTTGCAAAAGCAGCCCGCGTCGCGATTAAAGCTCACGTTCTCCCCAGCATCGAAAATGAAGCTCACAAAGCTTTGAAAGAAGTGGCCGAAAGAATAGCCGTGCAGGTTTTCGCCGAAAATGTTCGTACGCTTTTACTCTCAGCTCCTTTTGGACCGAAAGCCGTTCTTGGCGTGGATCCTGGCATTCGCAGCGGCTGCAAATTGGCCGTTGTCGATGATTCGGGAAAGTATTTGGGCAGTACCGTAGTGATGCTTCAATCCGATGCGGAAAAAGCTGCCGCGAAGGTAGGAATCACTGAACTTTTAAAAACGACTCCCCTCAAAGCGATTGCCGTCGGAAACGGAACCGCTGGTCGCGAGACCGAAACTTTTTTCCGGCAAGCGATGAAAGAAGCCGATATTTCTATCCCTGTCGTTATGGTGAGCGAAGCGGGAGCTAGCGTCTACAGTGCTAGCGAAGCGGCGCGAGAAGAGTTCCCGGAATTGGATCTGACCATTCGAGGCGCGATCTCTATCGCACGTCGCTTACAAGATCCTTTGGCGGAACTGGTAAAGGTAGACCCTAAGA
Source organism: Bdellovibrionota bacterium (assembly GCA_038325205.1). Lineage (GTDB taxonomy): Bacteria > Bdellovibrionota > FAC87 > UBA2466 > UBA2466 > JBBQIT01. The sequence continues at coordinate 9,116 of JBBQIT010000062.1, read as the reverse complement.
GTATTGGTGTCGGACAGTACCAGCATGACGTAAACCCCAACCACTTAAAAAAGAGTTTAGATGGGGTTGTCGACTCTTGCGTGAACTCTGTCGGCGTCAACCTAAATACCGCTTCTTATCATTTGCTCGCTCACGTTTCCGGCATTGGTCCGGGACTTGCGAAAACTTTAATGGAGTATCGCAATGAAAAGGGGCTTTTCAAAACTAGAGCTGAACTTTTGAATGTTCCTCGGTTTTCTGGAAAAACTTTTGAACAAGCCGCAGGTTTCCTAAGAATCCCCGACTCCGAAAACCCGTTAGATAATACGGGAGTTCATCCGGAAAGCTATCCGCTGCTTGAAGGCTTAGCTCAACGTTTGAGTAAGAACGTAAAAGAGCTAATGGGTTCCGGCGTTTCGCTCGTAAAACAGGATGCGACGCTTAAAGAGGCTGTCGGACAATTCACTTTTCAAGACATTGTAAAAGAGCTTGAAAAGCCAGGACGGGATCCTCGCGACGTTTTCGTTCCGTTCCAATACCGCGATGACATTCACGAGCTAAAGGACTTAACCGTTGGCATGGTTTGCCCAGGGATCGTTACGAACGTAACCAACTTTGGAGCTTTCGTTGATATTGGGGTTCACCAAGACGGATTGGTGCACGTCTCTCAATTAAGTGAAAAGTTTATCCGCGATCCCAGAGAAGCGGCCAAACCTGGTGATCGCGTTAAAGTTCGAGTGCTGGAAGTAAATCTTGAGAAGAGCCAGATTTCACTTTCCATTAAAGCGGCGATCGAAAAGCCAGCGCCAGTACCCCGGGCCCCTCGCCCGCCGCAACAGCAACGACCGCAACAAAGGCCGCAGCAGCAAGGGCAAAGACCACAACAGTCACGTCCTCAACGGCCGCCAGAAAAGCCAAGGCCGCCTAGATCTACTTTTAGCAATAACGCTTTTGCCGCAGCACTCTCGGTGTTGAAGCAAAGTAATAAAAAATAAGTAGGGCTAACGAAATTCGCATATGAATGAGGCCTCCCACATTTTCGAGGCTACAGAGTCGAGCACGAACCCTCGCCTCGATTTGCAAATGACGTCAAAGAGTTGTCTATGTGTTTTTCCGTCTCAGACGGAAGGTTTATGGTTCCGAACGGAAGATGCAACCGTCAAACGCGCAGCCTTCTCCGCCGCCGTTTTGATCTTCACAAGCACGCATAGCGCTTTCGACCGCGTCGCCCCGAGAAAATAAGGCTTCACCCGAATAATTTGCCGAACCTTCGGACTTGGAGTCCTGACGAGAATAGCAGGTCCAGATCAAACTTCCTGAAGCATCGTCCATGACTGACAGAGTGCTACCGGCTCGACCGTTACCCACTTCAGTGCCGTCTTTTTCAGAAGCTGCAAACGCGGAGCCCGCGAAAACGAGTGAAAGCAATAGCAGAGATCCCAGAACTATCTTCCCCATACCCAATACCCCCTAATCGCAAGAATTCTCTTAGTTGGCTTCGTTTAGCAATAGAAAACTTTCTCTGCGCTAGCTGCGTTGCGTCGTAGAAGGGCTTTTTCGGGAGCGGCGAACGGCTGTCTTTCGTTGGGGACGGTATCCCGTTTGGCCTGCAGCGCGCGGCAAGGTGTTGGGAATCGTGTGCACATGGTTGCCACGAACTTCACGATTGGCGGCCTCTCTTCGCTGCAATAGGGCCTCTCGCGGAGGGGTAGAGGGAATGAGGGCATCACATCCATTGCCGATGAGATCCTGTCTTCCCGCTTTCTCTAGGGCTTTTCGAACGTCGAAATAGTTTTCAGGTTTGAAAAATTGTAGCAGCGCTCTTTGCAACTTTCGCTCGCCCAAGTATTTCGCGATGTAGATCTCTTTTTTCGAAAAAGGGTCGATGCCCGTGTAGTACATGCAAGTCGCGATATCAAAAGGAGCCGGAATAAAATCCTGTACCTGATCGGGTTTATAGCCATTTCGCTTTAAGAAAAGGGCCAGCTCGATCATGGAGTTGAGATCAGAACCAGGATGGCTCGAAATGAAATAGGGAACAATGTACTGCTTCGGCTTGCCGGCTTGTTTTGAAGCTTCATTGAAATCGTCAGCAAAAGTTCCAAAATTTTCAATGGAGGGCTTTTTCATCTGCTTGAGCACGGTGGGATCACTATGCTCCGGAGCGACTTTAAGATGGCCTCCTACATGATGGGCCGCCATCTCTTTCATGTACTCGGGCGACAGCTGTGCCAGGTCCATTCGAATACCGCTCGCCACAAGAACTTTTCGAACTCCAGGTTGAGTGCGAGATTTTTTTAAAAGGTCTACTAAAGGTTCATGATCGGTTCCCAAAAGTTTGCAAATCGTCGGATGAACACAGGAAAGGCGTTTGCATTTCGCTTCAATATCGGGACGCGTGCAACGCATTTGGTACATGTTTGCCGTCGGGCCGCCCACATCACTTACGACACCCTTGAAATCAGGATCGCTTCCCATCTTTCGCAATTCTTTTAGGATCGATTCTTGCGAGCGCGACTGGATGATTCTGCCTTGGTGGGCTGTGATGGAACAAAAAGTACATCCGCCAAAACAGCCACGCATGATCGTGACGGAATCCTTAATCATCTCAAAAGCAGGGATCTTTTCTTGGTAGACCGGATGTGGTTTCCGCGAATAGGGCAAATCGTAAATGTAGTCCATCTCGCCTTCAGAAATAGGAAGGTCAGGAGGATTTGCTACCACCGGGCGCTGATCGTGAAATTGAACCAAAGTCTTCGCATTGAACGGATTCGTATTGATGTGAATGACTCGAGTCGCCTCTACGAAAGCCATCTTATCGGAGGCTACCTGCTCAAAACTTGGAATCACAGCAACGCCTGTTCCGAAACGATCTACGGTGGCTTCCGCTACTTCCGCCGCTCCCAAGGCATAGGCAACGCCTCGCATATTTCTCAAGTCGCGAACGGTTTCACCGCCGGCAAGCCTGCGAGCAATCTCTAAAATTAATTTCTCACCCATCCCGTGAACTACCAGGTCTGCTTTGGAATCCAAAATAATGGATTTTCTAACCGTGTCGCTCCAGTAATCATAATGAGCTAGACGTCGTAACGAAGCTTCGACGCCTCCGGCAATCACGGGAACTCCAGGAAACGCTTCGCGAGCTCTTTGGCAATAAGGCAAAGTAGCTCGGTCAGGTCTTAATCCAATTTTTCCGCCCGGAGAATAAGCATCATCGTTACGAACTTTCTTGTTCGCCGTGTAGTGATTAATGAGGGAATCCATATTGCCGGCGCTAATACCGTAAAAGAGTCGGGGCTTTCCAAATTTCCGCCACGCTTCGCAACTTCGCCAATCAGGTTGACTTAAGATAGCGACTTTAAATCCATCGGCTTCGAGCACTCGGCCAAGAATCGCCATCGCAAAGCTTGGATGATCGACGTAAGCGTCTCCCGTTACGAAAACGATATCGACTTCCTTCCAACCGCGTTGAGCCACCTCTTCAGGGGTCATCGGCAAGGGCAGTCGGGATACTTGAGAATGTGGAACGGGCGAAAACATAGGTAGGTCGTTAACATTTTTGAGAGATTTGGGGAAGGGGAATGCCGGAAAAGGCCCAGAACTAAAGAAAAACAAAGGGGAAATGGCGGACACCCGAATGGCTGGGTGTCCGCTAAATTGCCTTAAATACTATTTGGTTGGCGCAGCAGCCGGAGGCGTTTGTCCCTTGATATCCGTCTTTGGGATAACAATGAGCTTTGCGGCGATATGAGCCGGCTTATGAAGCTGGCATTCAATGTCGTACATCCCGGGTTTGAGGTTGATCGTCGCTGGAATATCGAGCTCTTTATGTTCGTGAACCTCTTTAGAGATATTCAACTTCGGAATCGCAAAGCCGTGGACGTTATATTTTCCGCCCATGTCATGCTTCACTTTAAAGATGACTTGCTCGCCTTCGGTAACCGTCACCTCAGCAGGCATCCAGTGAGTTGCCTCTCCGACCTTTTCCGTGTGCATTTCGATTCCCCGCGCTTCGGTCTTAGCCGCTAAAGCAGAGCTCGAAAGAACGGTTACGCCCAAAACAAACGCCAATTTTCCTAAATTCAAAATTAAGTTTTTCATGCCCGAGAAATTATCACAGCCGATTCCGTCCTTCAAATCGACATCTTCTACTTGCCTAACGCTTTGGTGTAGGCGCGTCGGACCACGTCTTGTCCATAACGCTTCTCGAGTTGGCGAATTCCAAAGTGATATTTTGCGGCGTGGTTAAAGTGCTTCGTAAACGCGGCGTTCACCAAAGCTCCTCCAGCGGCTCCAATCAGAGGGATACTTTCTGAAATTACTTTTTCGCTGACCGTGATTTCAAATTGCGCCGCTATTTTCGACATTAAACGCACGAGCACCGGAACGCTCCCCTTCTCCAACATGTCGAAAGCCTCTCTCGCAGAATGCTTTGCGATGAAAGCCGCCGCTTCTGAAACCAACTTACCTAACCCCAATCGAGAAGCGTAGTAGGAAGTCTCGGCAGCGTCATGAGGAGTGGAGGCACTGAGAGTAAAAACATAGAGGCACTCGAGTTGGGTCTCAGGAGAAGTTAAATCAGCTCCAAAACTTTGGGCATTGCTTGCGATCGAACGCAGCATGAGCGCCGTGGTCACCGGAAGTTCTAAGGCTAAAGAAGGAATGCCAAAAAATCCCCCTAGCGAACCCGTGACCGCCGCCCCTATTTCGTGCCAGCGGTTACTCTTATCCACCTGGGCTTCGGTCTTAGTAATAATTGGACTCCCACGACGAGCTTCTTCGGGGATGGTCAAGAGAGCCGCCTTAAGTGCTTTTTTCAAAGCGGCATGCGTCGCGGTTTGAATGACTTTTCTTATTTTTTCGGGAAGCTTGTCCTGCAAAAGTTCGATGGGATGCCCCAGCATATTGGCGGCCCGTATGAACGCCCCTGGGTTTTCTAAGAATTCGGCGGCTTCACGCAGAAACTGTTCTTCCTGGATCGTGAGGTCTGTGGAGTTACGACTCATAGCACCCTCTCATTCATTTACTGGTATATTCCTCGGCAACTCATCACTATAATGGATCAACGGAAAACAAATGCCCGCAACAAGTCATACATTTCTCTACGACCTAACCAACATTCGGAAAGATTATACCGTTGGCCAAGTGATCGTTACAGCACTTACCGAAGTCAGCATTCGCTTTAACGACGCTGAATTCGTTGCGCTTCAAGGGCCGTCGGGTAGTGGTAAGTCTACTCTCTTAAACGTGTTAGGTCTGTTAGAAGTTCCCTCATCCGGTACTTTGCATTTTATGGGCAAAAACCTAACCGGACGCACCGACGTGGAATTGACTGAAATCCGTCGACACAACATAGGATTCATTTTTCAAAATTTTAATCTAGTCTCAACCCTTACTGCGCTTGAAAACGTGGAGTATCCTCTATTTCTTGAGGGAATTGGCAGCCGAAAAGAGATCGAGAGCCGGGGAAAAGAAGCCCTGCGCGCTGTAGGTTTAGAAAAGTTTGTGCAACACAAGCCTCGCCAATTGAGCGGCGGCCAAAGACAACGAGTCGCCATCGCTAGAGCTCTAGTGAAAAATCCGAAAGTGATTTTAGCGGATGAACCGACAGCGAACTTAGACTCCAAAAATGCATCCCAAATCGTGGAACTGATGCATGAGCTCAAAACGAAGTTCAACACTTCGGTGGTGGTCGCGACTCACGATTCGAAAATCGCGGCGGGTAGCGATCGCAGAATTCAGCTTATCGACGGCAAAATTGAAAGCATTTCCGAAACTACCGTTCCCGAATCTAAACATTCCGCCCCAAGGCCTCAACAATATTAAGTCTCGCAATTTTTAGCGCTGGAAAAATTCCCGACCCTCCCGCAACTACAACACAAAGGAGTAGCGTCGTTCCGATGCCATGCCATGGAACATCAAACATCACGTGGAAAGCAGCCGTCATACTCGGAGGAGGCGGCATGGTGATGCCGGATTTCAAAGGCAAATAGATCGCAAAAACGCTAATCGCGATTCCTAACAGCCCTCCTAAAAGTGACTGCAGAATCGATTCGATAAAGATCAAATAGGCTATTTCATTTCGATAGGTCCCAATCGCACGTAAGGTTCCAAACTCTCCTGTCCGCTCCAAAAGGCTTATCATGAATACGGTCAAAATACTGAGTGTCGCCACTGCTACGATGATGATTCGAAAGACGAGAAAGACGCTCTCTAACCAGCCCATAGAGTTATCGAACATTTCTCCTGCCAAATCGTACCAATGAAGAACTTCTAACTCAGGAAAACTTTTTGCTACGACCTCTTTTAGCGTGGCTTTGTATTTAAGTTCGTCGGTTCCCGCAAACCCAATTAGAATTTGAGAAGGGCCGGTGGTGCGCAAAAGTTTTTGGGCCAAGTCTTGATGAACGTAAAAAGTAGAATCGTCGACTTCACGAATGCCGGTGCGAAAAACTCCTACGACTTCCAGATCTGCGGCATTTAGCGATCCCCCTGCGGTACTTGTCACTACAGAAATCATATCTCCTGGCTTAACCTTCAACTGCTTGGCAAGGCCTGTAGCCAAAAGCACACTCTCAAGCTTACTTCCCGCTAAATGGGTGCCGCTTACCACTTGGGTCAGGGTCATAAAACTTTTTTCCTGCTCAGCGTCTATTCCCATGCCCATTCCGCTAAGCGACCGATCGTTAAAATTCACGAGTCCGAAGAACTTTTGACGTCGAGAGAAGAACACCAGCGGCCCGACCTTTTCCTGAAGGGTCTTTTTGAGAGCATCGACATCAGTCATCTGAAATCCGAAAGGGTCATCACCTTCACTGGTGCGAAAGCCCTTTTTCGTAATCTGATATTGTGCGTAAACTGCGGTAATAAGATTGTTTCGAAACGTGACTTTAACGCCGTCAATGTACGATTGGGAAAGCATTAGGGAAGTAGCGGCCGCAGCAATGGCCAGCAGGCTAAAAATGGTACGGCGCGGAGATCTCCAGAGGTTTCTAAAGGCGTTCATCATGAGGAAGCGAACCCAAAGGAGTTTTGATTTCATTAGCCGTCCCATTCTTCAGTGAATTAGCATAAGATTATAACGGAAATAAAAAACCGTATGCATATCTCTCGCCTAACCGCAAAAATGTTCCTCTTTGGATTTGCCGCCCTCGCTGCTGGCATTTTGGGCGTCTCTTTCGCTGGAGCTCTGCTTCCTAGAGAAAGTAAGCAGGAAAGCTTGGTCCATTTTAAGTCCCCACCAGAAAGAGTCTGGGCAGCCCTTATCGATGTCGAAGGCTATCCCGGCTGGCGACCTGATGTCACTTCAGTGCAAATTCGCCCTTCTGCCGATGGAAGACTGTTGTGGAAAGAGTACGGTTGGTACGGCTCTTTGACGTTACGAGTGGAAGAAGCGACTCCGCCGTCACACTTAGTGACTCGTGTAGTCGCCTCCGAGGTTCCCTATAAAGGCGTTTGGGTATTTGCGATCACTCCTGAGGGAGATGGCGGCGCCATGCTCAAGATGGTAGAGACTCGTGAAGTGGTGAATCCTTTGTATCGCTTACCAGCACGGTTATTAGCCGGAAGTCGAGCTTCGATGGAATCCTACTTAAAAGCGCTAGGTCGTAAACTTGGCGAAACAGTCATTCCCGAATAGCGCTATTCGTCGGCGGGTTCGAGCCGAATCTCATCACTTAGCTCGTTTACATCATCCGCCGCACGAGGAAACGACGCTGATAACTGTTCGCCAATCTCTTCAATCACTTCAGACAAGACTTCAGAGGGCCTTCCGGAATGGATGCCCTTCACCACAGCGTCGACATGAGATTGCCAATAATTTTTAGGAGCTTTGGAATTGATCCCTTTATCGGCCAGGATCTGGATTCGGCGTTCAAACACGGAGAGATAAATAAGAACACCCGTTCGATCTTTGGTCTCAGTAAGCCCCGCTCCTACGAAACTAGCCATGACCTCACGGTTAACATTTCGAGTGAGCACCGTTTTAGAAACACTGATTCGCTTAAGAAAGGGGATGAGGGGAAGTAAAGCTCCGATGAGAACTCCCGACCAGAGGATGAGTGCCATCTCACCAAAAGTTAGCGCGAAATGGGAATAAGTGGACTGACACCAAATAGCGAACGTCCCAGCCATAGCCCCTGCCAAGGCCCAAACTAGATGGACCCAGAGATAGTCGCCGCTCGACGCTACAATGAAAGGCACAATCTCGCCGCTCGTCTTGCTTTCCGCTTTGCGAACCGCTTCTTTGAGTCGGTCCTTTTCTGCTTGAGATAACTTAATTTTTTTTCGTTTCATTGTAAGTCACTCACCATGAAGAAGACGCTCCGCCGCCACCAAATCCACCACCGCCCCCGCTGAAACCTCCGCCTCCGCCAAAGCTACCGCCCCCACCGCCGCCACCGCCGAACCCCCCGTAACCACCTCCGCCGTAGCGACCCCCGTGAGAGCGGAAGAGAGAAACGATAATAAAGAAAAAGAAGAACAAGAGCATGAAAAGGCCTGGAAATGAAACTTTCCTGTCCCTGCCCTCGGAGATCCGAGAAGCGACCGGAGCTTTGAGATCGACATTGAGCTTTGCGGCAATCTGCTCGACAGCCACCATAAATCCGTCGCCAAAACGTCGCTCACGGAAATACGGCGCCAGCGTGTTGTCCAAAAGTCGCCTACTGTACGCATCGGTAAAGTCGCCTTCCAGTCCGTAACCCACTTCGAGGCGCATCTTGCGCTCGTTAGGGGCGACCACGAGAAGCAGTCCTTGGTCCTTACCTTTACCTCCCAGTTTCCATTTTTCGGCAGCCGCCAGCGAGAAGCTTGCGATGTCCAACTCTTGGAGTGACTGGGGAATGTAGATAACGAGCTGGGTCTTCCCGCTGTGGTCGAGCTTGAGAAGCATGTCCTCTAGAGCCTTAGCGTCAGGCGCAGAAACCAATCCGGTCTCATCGATAAAAGGGCGCGTGAGTTCCGGTATTTTTATCGTTTCAGCCCTGGCCGAAGTGGCCAAGACCAAAAAAATTAAAATTAACGAATGAAAGGGACGAGCCAACTAAAACTCGACCTTCGGAGCGGCTTGCGCTTCGGCGGCTGCCTTAAAGCTTTCGCGAGGCTCCAAATGCAGCAAATATTTCGCAGTTAAGTTT
>JBBQIT010000061.1:0-12126 GCA_038325205.1 Bdellovibrionota bacterium | reverse complement strand
AAGGAGCCCCGTAAGCAGCAGCTTCGACATAAACAATTCCAAAGCCTTCACCGCGCCAAGCCCCGTTCCAACGCCCGAAGCGAGAAGCCATGATAAAGACGTCTGCATCTTGATAACTAGCCTGCAAATCTTTTCGGGTTTTTACGAAGGGCCTAAATTCCACGCGATCTCTTAGATCAAGCGTATTGGCCAATGTCACGAGACGTTCCCGATCGGTCCCATCGCCTTGAATAATATATTTCAATTTTAAATTGGGTTTTGTCTTTTTGAGAATCGAGATCGCTTCTAGGACATGGTCGTGACCTTTGTATTGCTCACGCGCATCTAAACGGGAAACGGTTAGAAACCGAACTTCATCCCTTTGTGGTCGTTCCGGAATTCCCGCCTGTTCCAACTCCTCGGGTAACCGGGGGTGCACGACCTGAATCTTTTTGTCGCTAATCCCACGATCGGTCAGAATCTTTTTGGTCCAATGGCTAATCGAGATGATCCCTGAAGCATGACGCAAGCACCATTCATCTTGTGGCCACAAATTTCCCCAAGCATCGATTCCATAAACCATCGTGGCAAAAGGAATGTCGTATTTTTTTGATAGATAGTAAGCCAGCGGTCCAAACGACACGTGCGAATTTACGATAAGCGACGGCTTAAAGGCCTCAATCGATTTGGAAGCCGCTTTTAACAATGCGAAAAAGAGCCGGTTTTGAGGTTTTCTTATCCAAGCCTTTTCGGATCGGGGAACCAACTGGATTTGATAGGGGCGGGTAACCAGCGGGTCCTTCTGAATGGGCGCTATCGCTCGAACCGATTCGCCCCCATAAACCTGATGCGCCATCATCACAAAATCATCGATATAATACTCGGCCCCCCCAATATGCTCAAACACAGACGCATGCTGAAGAAAGAAAAGCCGTTGCGACGCAGTAAGCGAATTCTGAATAGGTTCTGGTTGAGAAGGGGGCGCCATGACGTAGCGTTAGTATACCACGCCGAAACCTAGCGTTAGCTTCAGCTCTAGCGTTAGCTTTATTACCTAGATCTAAAGCTACTCTTACGAGGTGTAGACGGTATGCTTCGGTCTTCCGGCCAGAATCTGTTCTTTGCCCCAAGTCGTAACCTTCGCAAAAGCTTCCGATTTAATGAAGGCATCGAAAGCCTCTTTGTCGTTCCACTCGGAGACAATGAGGTAAGAGCCTTTGGCGTTCACGTCTTGGTAAAGAAACGACTGGGCGTGTCCTGTACCCTGTTTCATGACGTCAAGAACCTGATTAAAGGCCCGTTCGAACACTTCCTCTTTGCCAGGAAGCACGCTGTAATTCATACCTATAGTTACCATGGGGAAAGGGTTTAACACCGTTTGGTTGTAGTTTACAATAAGCGATATTTGGAAAGAGTGAAGGTGCTGCTATGTACTATCTGAACCGTATTTTCCTGTCTTTAATGATCGCTTCCTGTTTTCTCGCGGCTCCGCCGTCTTGGGCGAAAACGTCGAAAGCCAAAGAGGAGAAGGTGGCGAAGGACGACAACTACCAAGAGCAGATCAATCGTCTGCAAAACGAGGTAGACTCGTTAAAGAAATCTCATCTGGTAATGTTCCAGAAGGGCAATCTTCTCTTCGCTAACCGAACCTACGTGAAAGCCGGAATCGAGCTTCTCATTCCTCACCGACGTACTTTCATCTCTCAAACGGACACCGGATTGGGAGCCTTCGTCGGGCTAGGGCAGTATTTCGGAGAGAACCATGTGGCTGATTTGGGGTTTGAGTGGGATCTCTACCCGGCCTTTAGTCTTCGCTATCGGTATGAATTTCACTTTTCGAACCCCAGTTTGGCGTTTGGACCGGTGATTGGGTACAAAGTAAAACTCGCGAATGTGAACCCTTGGGACAACTTTATCGAGAACGCGGGAGAGCTTAAAAATTCCTTCTTTTTCGCCGGAATGATGGCGGGCTTTCCCATGCAAAACTCGATGGCGACTTTGGAACTTCTCTATTTAACGAACAAACAGACCTTCATTATGATGAACGTGGGGATCCATTTCTTCTTTATGCCATGAGGAACCTTTGCGACCCACTTTGGTACCGGCCCTTCCAAAAATACCAAGTTGAAACCGTCTGAGTGATTGGTTTTGCTACAAAAAGGGCGGCACCAAAATTGCTCTTCTATTTCCTAAGGGAGTGGGAGTGCGCGTTAAAGACCTAAAAGATATCGGCATTGTAGTTACCACGGCATTGTCGTTTTTCATATTAGCTATGCTCTGCACGAGCATGGCCTGACTAATTCCCGCTCATTGACGCATCTTGTTATGAAATCTGAATTCCCTTGAAAAGACTCAGGAAGTCCCGCAGAATTTCTCAATGCTAGATGATTTTAAGTACCCCGAGCCCGATCCGAATAAGCGGACGCCGCAGCAGATCTGGGAAGAGCGTTACGCAGGAGAAGGGTATCTTTTCGGGAAAGAACCTATCGCTTTTTTAAAGCATTACGTCGGTACGCTTAAACAAGGTAAAGCTATCGATATCGCCATGGGAGAAGGCCGCAATACCGTCTTCCTAGCCCAACAGGGTTTCACTGTCGAAGGGGTCGATTGCTCGACGAAAGGGATTGAAAAGGCTAAGGCGCTCGCTGCGGAAAAAAATGTCACCATCGATGTGAAGACACAAAATTTAGATTTTTTCCTGATGCCTCTCATGAAGTATCAAACCATTTTGATGACCTACTTTCGCCCTCAAGCGCGCTTTTTTAGCGAAGTGCGAAGAGGGTTAGTGGCGGGCGGCACCTTTCTTTTAGAAGCTTACACGACGGAGCACTACAAGAAACAGTCGCCTCCAAATCCGCTTTTAGATTTCGAAGAGTGTTACAAACCTAATGAAATCCTGGCGCACCTGAAGGATTTTCACATTTTGTACTATCGTGAAATGCCTGAAGGCTCGTCTCACACGGTGCAACTCATTGCTCAAAAAAAATAGAAATCGCTCAGGGTATAAGCCGTTACTTTGCTTCGGTTTGGCTGTTGTCGGACTTTGTGGAAATACTGTTTTCGCCGACGGTGAGTACGGACTCTCGTTCGGCGTTTTCGGTGGGGCGAATCTGGCAAACTTATCTTATGACACGAGTCCTAATTCCCCCCGCACGGGTTTGGGATTTGGGGTAAATGCGGAAATTCCTATCTCGGGCCATTTTTATATTCAGCCGGAGCTTGGATATCTTCAAAAAGGGCAGGGCACAGACTACCGAGCGCTGAATGCCGGAGGTTATAGTGAAGTTACACTCCACTACGACACCTTCGAAACGTCGCTCCTCGCGAAAATGAAGTTTGGTAACTCTGAAATGAAGCTGGAGCTACTTCTGGGGCCAACGTTTGGCTATGCGCTTAGTCGGAAAATTACGTCGACAACTTCCGGTGCCTCACCCGTGAAGACCACGACGGATGCTTCTAGCGACCTTACGGGGACCGATTATGGTCTAGTGTTTGGCGTAGGCGGGGAATATAAAGTGGTAGACGGCGTTGCTCTTTATCTTGAAGGACGCTACCTGATGGGATTCGCTGATATTAATGCGCTTTCGGCTGGGACTGTAGGCAGTGCCATCCACACTCGAGGTATTTACGGATTGCTCGGACTAAGATTTTGGCTCAACCAAATTTAGCTTCTTAAACCGGAATTCTTTTTTGATTCCATCCGTCATCACCTTTCCGTCCAACTCCACGTAAGGATAAATGAAGTAATTCAATTCCCCTCCGCTTTGCGGCGGTTCGAGCGTTAGATCTCGTCCTAAGGAGAATGCGATTCGATTGGGCGGGAGGTGGGAAAAATAGTAGTCCTGCTTGCTGAGTTGTTTGGCTTCGCTCGCATCGACGGGAATCCAGCCCATGGACTTCGTGTAGGCTTCCGCCCAACAATGGTAACCAGGAATCTCGCCTTCTATTTTGGAAGGTGGAATCGGAAACCCCATATAAAATCTAGCAGGAATTCCCACGGTACGGTTAAGGGCGATAAACAGAGAGTGGAAATCGGTGCAGTTTCCACGCTTGTTTTCGCCCGCCCAAACCGCATCTCCCTCGCCCCAGCCCGATCCTGTTTTGTCGTATTTCATTGTGCGATACACGTAATCGTAAAAAGCGCTAGCCTTGTCGATGTCGGACATGTTCGGTTTTGTCTCGGCTTCTGCAATCGCGCGAATAGTCGTCGTAAAAGGAATCTTTTTCGTAGGTTTTAGATAAAGGTCTGGATTGTCGAGCGGGGTCTTAGCCAGATCTACTTTGTGACCGTCATTTGCTCTACGAATAACTTCGTAAGTGACACCAATATCTAAAGACTTTTCAGTCGGTTTCCCTTCGAAAAAGAGGATGTGGTTTCCAAAGGTTTTCTCCGTCGTGGCTTTCCAAGACAGACTCGACTTCACCTTTTGGCTGACCACACTTTGGTAGGCATCTTGGATCGGTGCGGGAATCCATACTTTAAGGACTCCGACCTTGGGAAGATCCAGATGAACCTTGTATTCGAACTGGTATTTCGTCGGAGCTTCCGCTCCAAGGGCAAATTGAGCCACGAGAAGAAGACCAAGCAGGAGTCTCATTTGTTACATTCCCATTCCGCCATCAACAATGATGGTTTGTCCTGTGATGTAGTTGGAAGCAGAAGACGCCAAAAAGACGACGGCGTGAGCGATGTCTTCGGCAGCTCCCACTCTTCCTAAAGGAATGACTTTAAGCATGGCCTCTTTTTGCTCGGCATTTAGCTCACCGGTCATGTCAGTCTCGATAAAGCCAGGCGCTACGGCATTCACTCGAATATTTCGAGACGAGAGCTCTTTCGCCATGGATTTGGTCAATCCGATCAACCCAGCTTTGGCGGCACAATAAGCCGCTTGTCCTGGGTTTCCGATGATCCCGACGATAGAGCTAATGTGAATGATAGAGCCTTTACGGTCTTTCATCATGGGACGTAGCACCGCTTGGGAAGCCACGAAAGCTCCCCGCAAATTGGTATTCAAGACCTCGTCCCATTCTTTCACCGCGTAACGCATCATCAAACCATCGCGTGTGATCCCGCCATTATTGACGAGGATCCCAATCTTTTTCTTTTCCTTTAAGATACCTTCGATAGCCGCTGCGGTTTCTTCAGGGTTGGAGAGGTCAAACTTTACGGCCGATGCCTTTCCGCCTTTGGATTCGATCTCCTGCACTACCGCTTTGGCGGCATCCGCGTTCGAAACGTAGTTTACGATAACTTCAGCGCCTTCGGCAGCAAGTGCCAAGGCACAAGCTTTTCCTATTCCGCGAGATCCGCCAGTTACGAGAGCCACTTCATCTTTTAGTCGCAGGGTCATGTTTCCTCCTTGAGCACTTTCTCTAGAGCGCGCAAGCCATCTAGAGAATCCACATTGTGAGTTTTCGGTTCGCTGACAATTCGTTTCACTAGGCCTACTAAAACTTTTCCGGGGCCTGCTTCAATAAACTGGGTGGGTTCGCTGTCATTCGTCGTTGATTGAATGCAAGTGGTCCAGAGTACGGGGTGATCGATCTGATCTCTTAAAAGCTCTGCAAAGTTTCCGGCCGTTTTTACTTGGCCATCTAAGTTAAAAGCGATGGGGAAGGTAAGTGCTTTCCATGCGGTCTCTTTGAGCAGCGGATAAAAACGGTTGGCGACGGGAGTCATTAAGGGACAGTGGAAGGGAGCGCTAACCTTTAAGGGGATCACTTTTCTGGCTTTAAAAGCGGGATCCGTCGTCGTTAGGAGCTGAGCTCTGTCGACGGCTTCGGCGTGGCCTGCGATCACTACCTGCGAAGGGGCATTGAAATTCGCGGGGCGAACTAAAGAGTTTTCTCCTTGGGTCGCCTTTTCACAGAGAGCGATTACCACTTCATCGGTCAGGCCGAGGACTGCCGCCATCTTCCCTTTGCCCTCGGGAACTGCCGTTTGCATGAACTCTCCCCGAGTCCGAACTAACTTGGTAGCGTCTCCGAGAGAGACGGCTCCACTTGCCAGCAAAGCGGTGTATTCGCCTAAGCTATGGCCGGCACCCACCGCCGGGTGGATATCTAGCTCTTTTCGCATCACTTGATACCAAGCGTATGAAGTCACCAAAATACAGGGTTGAGCGTTACGCGTAAGTTGGAGGGTGGCCTCGTCGCCATCGGTACAAAGCTTTAAAACGTCCTCTCCGAGGGCGTCTGAAGCTTCTTCATAGATAGCTTTTGTCCAAGGGAAATGTTCGCGCAAAGGTTTGGCCATACCGGGACTTTGAGAGCCTTGGCCTGGGAAAAGAGCAACGATTCGTGATTTCATAACCACCTTATTTAAAATGGGCTTGGTTCATCAGACCCTTCCGCCTTCGGCTTGCCTAGGGCCTACAGTCTAACGAGGGCACTTCCCCAGGTTAATCCACCGCCAAAGGTGGCCATGAGGATAGTGTCGCCTGGCTTTACTTTGCCAGCTTGCCAAGCTTCGTCGAGACAGACCGGTAATGTGGCTGCGGAAGTATTTCCGTATTTCTCTACATTGTTCCAGGTCTGATGAGGTTCAATGCCCAATGTCTTTGCGCACATATCGATAATGCGCATGTTTGCTTGATGAAAAATGAAAAAATCGACGTCTTTCGCCGTCATATTGTTTTCGCGAAGAATTTCTTGCGAAGCTTCTACCATGCTGCGAACGGCAATTTTAAAAATTTCAGCGCCTTTCATTTTGATCTTATTCATCTTAGGGCTGAACTCAGGAGACCACGGGGGGACTCTGGAGTAGCCGTGAGGCACGCAAAGTAAGTCACCGTAGTTTCCGTCAGAATATATTTTAGTCGAAATGATTTTATTAGAAGTTTCGGTGCGCTCCAAAACCGCGGCGCCTGCGCCGTCACCAAAAAGTACGCAGGTACCTCGGTCAGACCAGTCCATCAAAGTGGAAAGGGTCTCAACCCCAATCACTAGAGCACGGGTTGCTTTACCCGTTTGAAGGTATTGATCGGCAATCGACAGTCCATAGAGAAATCCGGAGCAAGCGGCTTGAAGATCAAACGAAAAAGCTTTCTTGGCTCCAATGAGCGCTTGGATCTGATTTGCCGTCGTCGGCATGACCGTATCGGGAGTTACCGTCCCTACAATAATGAGATCGATGTCTTCGGCTTTAACATTGGCATGCTTTAATGCTTTTTGAGAGGCCTGAAGCGCTAGGGAAAGGGTGTTCTCCCCTTTGGCGGGGTCGCAAATCCTTCGAGTCTTGATTCCTGTGCGGGTTTGAATCCACTCATCGCTGGTTTCTAAAAAAGTCTCAAAATAGGAATTGGGGACGACCGTCTCTGGAAAACCCGAGCCCACTCCAATAATTCGTGCTCCGTAACTCATGGTCCTTTTCTCCGCTCGGCAGAATCTTTTTTCTGGTGCCGCTCCAGATGTTCTTTGATCTTGGCCATGAAGCCTTGATCGACAGCTCGTTTTGCCGTTAGTATCCCGTTTCGGATTGCCACTTCAGTAGACCCGCCGTGGCTAATCAGTACTAGTCCATTAATGCCGAGAAGCGGGGCCGCACCGTAAGGTTGATAATCAAACTTAGCTTTAAATCGATGCAACAGCTTCCTAAGCAATACCACGCCTACAAAGCCAGCGATATCCCGCTTCACTTCCTTACGAAACCAATTGAAGACGGTATCGGCCAGGCCCTCCGCGAGTTTCAAAGTGACGTTGCCAACGAACCCATCGCAAACCACCACATCCGCGGTTCCTCGGAAAAGGTCGAAGCCTTCTACATATCCGAGGTAGTTTAACGTGGGTCTTTGTTTTAAAAGTTGATCCGTTTCGCGAGTGAGATCATTTCCCTTGTGGGATTCTGAGCCGTTCGAAAGGAGCGCGATACGGGGCTTTTGGATGCCTTCGACGACTTGTGCATAGACGTGACCCATCTCCGCAAAATCTACTAGATGGCTCGCTCGGCAATCTACGTTAGCTCCCACGTCGAGTAGGATCACATAGCCTTCAGCTGTGGGAAGTTTTACGACGATAGCCGGACGTTCGACGTCCGAGAGACGATGAAGGGTTAAAAGCGCCCCTGCCATCACAGCTCCGCTATTGCCAGCCGAGATAAAGCCATCAGCTTTACCGTCTCTGACCAGCTGGAGCCCGATGTGAATGCTAGATTTCTTCTTTTTTCGGATAACGGAGGCCGCGTGGTCCTCCATGGAGATGACCTCCTCACAATGAAGAATCTGAAGCCGGGAGCTTTCTTTGCCTCCCTGTTTCTTCAATTCATTTGTGAGGATCGTCTTATCGCCCGTCAGAATAAGATTGAGATCTTTCGCCTCGGCGAGAGCTTGCAAGGCGCCAACGATATTAATCCTCGGGGCGTGATCTCCGCCCATCGCGTCCACTACAATCGTCGGCCCCGAGGGCGACGATTGGGTGACGTTTTCAGAGGATGTCATTGTGATCGACTAATCTTCTACCGCAAATGCTCGCTTGCCCTTGTAATAGTTGCAATGCGCGCACACACGATGGGGAAGGGTCGGTTCGCCGCAGTTAGTGCAGGTCACCAAACTCACTTTAGTCAGCGCGTGATGCGAACGTCGTTTGTGGCGACGGGTATAAGATCGGCGTTTCTTCGGAACTCCCACGTTTCCTCCTTAGGGTTTTAAATCTTTGAGCACCGCAAATGGGCTCAAGTTAAAATCTTTTTGGCATCCACACGTTGCAGAATTTAAATTCTTTCCACAGTGTTGGCAGATGCCTTTGCAATCTGGGTTACACAGCGCTTGAAGCGGCAAACTTAAAAAAATTTGCTCTTCAAGGATGGGACCTAGATCCAGTTCATTTCCTTCGAAGAAGATAAGATCCACTTCTTCACTATCTTCCTCGGCCTTGGCTTCTCTCTTTTTCCCGCTCTGCACGTGACTTAAGCCGATTTCGAAACTGTGTTTCATCGGCAAAGACGACGCTTCCGCGCATCGGCCACAAGGCTCATTCGCTTCAAAGTCGATCCTGCCTTTTAAATAGTAGTCAGGCTCAAGCTTTGTCAGCCTCAGATCAACGACCATCGGCTTCTCGAAACGAATCTCCCGTTTCTGTTTCTCAATGCTAGTCATCAGCGCCTTTAACCAGGCATCTTTCGAACTATCATAGCGAAGGGGCGTTTCCCCTTCATTTAATTGAGAAATCTGGAGCTTCATTACCAGCCTCTATACCACAGTCATTGGCATCCGGCCGCAAGGAAAACTAGAGAACTCAAGACACGGAATAATGCCTCTGGAAGGGGGGTAGGGCAAGTCGAAAAAAAGCCGTATTATTCAGGCGTTTCGGAGTCATCTAGGGCTCTGCTTGCCCAACGAGATCCCCGGGCCCTGGGCCCTCGGGATAGTTTCTGGGCGAAACACGACAGAAACTACCTTTGGGAAGCTGATTCGGTCAGTTTATCTGTAGGGAGGCCGTGAAGCTGATTCCGTCCTGACTGCCCTGACAGGAGTAGTTCTGCCCCGTGGTTAGAGGCTGGGGAATATCAAAATTACAAATTTCGATGGAGCCAGCACTTGGGACTGCATTCATCCCGAAATGAAGCGTCTTAGTAGTCTTTCCGCCATCGCGATAAATATCGGCGCTGAAACTTCGTTTGTAGTTTTCTTTGCAGTAAGTCTTCCAAACGTCTACCCCGGTTGAAGAGTCAACGTACTCGTTGGTAACCCCGAAGCCTTGCCCTCCCGTTCCGTTAGGATCAGGCATAAGTTTAATTTGGCTCTTACTGAAAACGAAGCCATCGCAGGAGAACGCAAGGGTGGCAGCAATCTTCGATCCCAAGGGCCCCTCTTGATTGGCCGCCCGATCATTCCCGCAAGCGGTCAAAAGAATAGGAATCACGAACAGAGAGAGAACTAATAGGATCGGTTTCATTTGGAATCCTCGATTATTTTCTGACGATGAGTGTATGCCGCGCGAGCCCCCTGGCAAAGGCGCGACCGGTCAGAGATCTTCTCTAGCGAGGACGGACGGGGAACTAAGGGCAACCGTTTCGAACCCTATTTAATAAGGTTGAAGAATTCGGCCCGGGTTTCGTTGCTCAGGAAGGAGCCTCTTAAGGAGCTAGTCTGGGCGAAAGCGTTCTGCTTTTCCACCCCTCTCATCATCATACAAAGGTGATTTGCCTCAATGACGACACCCACCCCTTGAGGGTCCAGATTCTCCATTAAACATTCGGCGATTTGGCTGGTTAGCCGCTCTTGCACTTGGAGCCGTCGGGCGAAGGTATCCACAATCCGGGGAATTTTGGAGAGGCCAATAATCTTCTTTTTAGGGATATAGCCGACCTGGCATTTCCCAAAGAAAGGCAAAAGGTGATGCTCGCACAGGCTATAAAGCTCAATATTTCGGACGATAACCATCTCGGAATATTCGACGTCAAAAAGAGCTCCGTTAATAAGTTCCGGGATCGATTGATTATATCCCGTCGTAAAATGGCTAAAAGCTTTGAGATATCGGGAGGGGGTGGCTCGAAGTCCTTCTCGTGTCGGGTCTTCCCCTACAGCAGTTAAGAGAGATTCAATGTGAGAACGAAGAGCCGAGTCCGACGCTAAACGATTGTCTTTCATACGGCATTCTCCTCTTTTCCAGGGCCGCGAAAGGTAACCCAGTTCCTAGGTGAACTGGCCAATCGAAGCGATTCGAGCGAAAAATTTTTGGCTTTTAGACTCGGGGCTAGCTGCTTCCATAGCTCTTGGACCAGATTCTCGGAAGTAGGAAGGATCCCCTTCATAAAAGCGACGTCGTGATTAAGATGACGGTGGTCTAAAGGCTCGGTAACGAGCTCCTGCAGAATACGGTTTAGGTGACTAAAATGGAGAATCATCCCGGTTTCTGGATCGGGCGAACCCTTCAAAGTGACCTCTAATAGGTAGTTGTGCCCGTGACCATAAGGGTTGGCGCACTTGCCAAAGACCTCAAAATTGCGCGCTTCCGTATAGTCTTCCCTATACAGACGGTGTGCAGCCGCGAACTCAACTTCTCTGGTAATGTACAGAACCGTATCTCCCACGGGCCCACCCTACTAGGCGCGTCCCGCGAGATCAATATCGAAGGTTAATTCTAAAAGGCGTCGTTTCACAATGGGTTAAACCCCAAAAAGCCTCGGAAAAGTGACGTAGAGCGGCAGCGCTATAGGTGTTCGACTGCAATACAATCCATACGCCCTTAAGTGGCCGCAATGATAAGTGCTTCCGAAAAAACCTGTCAGGGCATGTCAGAATGCTAGACAAATCCAACACACAATCCGTTTAGCCTCAAAAAAACTTAACGCTCTGAGATCGCGATGTATTCGATCAGATCACGCCATGATTCAAGCGTATGGCACCACGCTTGCTCTAGTACCCATGGAGCGGAACTATGATTTCGCTATCCGGTTTCAAGGTTGAACCGTGATCCGTTTAAGTTGTGCGGAGCGTTTGTTATGCGTGATTTTAAAAGTTGCTCAAAAAAAGTTGCTGTGGATGTGGGAATTCAAATGGTTAAAGGAGAAGCGGAAATGAAGAGCTCGAAAACGGAAATGAAGTTGCACACCAGGTTGTCCGGAAAAGGACTCCTGAGTTTTGTTGCCCTTCTAGTGATGGTATTTGCGACGGGTAACACCTTCGCAAAAACAAGCGCCGTTAAGGACTTCCCTCCTTACCAACAGTTGAAGAACGAAGATGGGGAGTGGAAAGGGGTTCAGTTGAAAACAGCAGAACCCAGAGATTTCCGAGATGGAAAAGAACTTCTCAAGCTAGACTTAGAAGACCATCAGGAAGTGCCGAACGCTACCAGCTTCCTGGAGACTTTCCTCTCCGCTAAGAGCGGGTTTCACGGAAACCAATTTGTAGCGATGGCCGAATCTTTCTCTGATGTTCTCAAGGGAATTGTGCTTGATGCTGCTACTAAGAGCGAAGAGCCTAAAGAGAATGTCGCTAAGCTCGAAAAAATGCTTTTAAACGTCGATTCTGCTACCTTCGGCGACCATTGGGTTGCTGGAGATCCTAAAGCGGAAGACGAGGCGGATAAAAAAGGACATTGGGAATCCAATAAAGATGGCGTGGAAGCGCTGATCAAAAAGATTGGCTCTGATGACATCCTTGGGTTGTTGAAAGACGCCAAGTCTTCTAAAGAGATTCTCGATATCTT